>NZ_WHNW01000006.1 GCF_009362845.1 Ostreibacterium oceani
GCTTGACACAGTGACGCTTGAGCAAACACAATTTATCGAACACAGATTAAACAACCGACCCCGAAAAGTACTAGACTACCAAACACCACTTGAGGTATTATCTAGATGTTAGACCGTTGCACTTGCAAATGGAATCCGCCCTTAAATAAAAACTTTGTAATAAAGGATAGCCAATCATTGAGTGCGCTCGACCCCAGTAGTGGTTATGCAAAACAAAATGATATTGCGTAAATAGTAATAAAAAAATAGTCATGCTAATGATTGAAATGATGACGGTTTTTTTGTTTTGGAAAAAGCTCAGTGGATTAATATGCTTAAAATAGTGCATGCTGGCTAAAATCATACCAAATGCGATGTAGCCAAACGGGGTAAAGAATCCCAATCCCAAATAAGGACGTTCTTCTACCGGATGAAAATAAAAAGTGTAGCTACGCCAAATAATAGATAATGTGATGAGCACAAAGGCAATCATGAGAGTATGCTTTGCTGTTTTTAGCCACGGGCTTAAAAATGTCGCGATGACATAGAATAAGAATGAATAACTGAGCATCCACAATGTCCCGTTAATTGCTCCGCCAAATCCAGGGAAAAAAGATTGGACTGCAAACATGTGCGCAAGCAATACATGAATGCCATGCTCTGTGGTGATATAAAACGGCTTCATTAACAATACCGTTAGGATTAACACAAGGTAGTAAGGTGGTAATAAAACGCTTGCTCGTCGTTTTAAAAAAGTTGCCTTGGAAAAGTTCTTATTTCTAAGTAAAGTTACACAGGTAAAGTAGCCCGTTAGAATATAAAAGATAGGCACTCCGTGAGAAAGCCACTGTATTGGGGTGATAATCGGTGTGATATAATGCGAAAAATGCACAAAGAAAACGAGTAAGGCAGCGACGCCTCGTAAAGCATACAGTGTGGCACTTTCTTGTTTTTTTACAGTCGCCATAGTGGAAAAGACCTCGAAATGAGTTTATCTGAGACGTTAGTGAAGCGAGTTTAAGGCTTATTAAATAGTACCACGGATGTTTTATTTTTTATTACTACAGTTTTTATTCTGGCAAATGCCATACAGTACCATATTGTGGTCTTCTAGCGTAAAGCCGTTTTCTTTGGCGATTTGTGTTTGTTGATTTTCGAGTTTTTGGTCAAAAAATTCGATGATTTTGTTGCATTTGGTGCAAATAATGTGGTCGTGGTGGTCGCCTGTGTCGATTTCGTACATGGCTTGCCCATTCTCAAAATTGAGTTTATTCAGCAGGCCGGCTTGTTCGAATTGCGCTAACACACGGTAGACGGTTGCTAAGCCAATGTCGTGCCCACGCTCACGTAATGTGCTAAAGACATCTTCAGCACTGAAATGATGATCGTCCGCGTTTTGTAATAATTCCAATATGGTGACGCGCGGAATAGTGACTTTGAGTCCCACTTGTTTGAGTTCTTTCATAAATTAATTTCCGATTAACTGCCCTTAATCAATTTGACTTGTATATAATACAACGAGAATGCAATAATTAAAAATTGAAACCTATTAACAGGTGTCGGAGGATGAGATGCGAAGACAACGATTTGCGAAAATAGTAGCGACTTTGGGGCTAACGAGTAGCGACTCGGCCGTCATTGAACATTTGTTTTTAGCGGGTGTTGATGTTTTTCGCCTTAACTTTAGCCATGGCACCCACGAACAACACGCCATCAATATTAAAACGATTCGTGAAATTGAGGCAAAACACCAGCGCCCCATTGCGATTTTGCAAGATTTACAGGGGCCAAAATTTCGCGTGGGACAGTTTGTTGATAAACAAGTGGCGCTAACATCGGGGCAGTCTTTTGTCTTTGACTGTGATCCGACACCAGGCGATGCCAGCCGCGTTTATTTGCCGCACCCTGAGATTTTCTCAGGCGCAAAGCCAGGCGATAGGCTATTAGTCGATGACGCACGCGTTTGTTTTAAAGTCACTGCGGTGACGCCTGAGCGGATTGATTGCTTGCATGTTTATGGCAAGGCCATTTCAAATAACAAAGGCATTAACTTGCCCGATACGGTATTGAGCGTATCGGTACTGACAGACAAAGACATTACCGATTTACAATTTGGCTTGTCACAAGGCGTTGACTATGTTGCCTTGTCCTTTGTGCAACGTGCCAGCGATATGTATCGGCTGCGTGAGATGGTTGGGGATCGCGCTAATATTCTGGCCAAAATAGAAAAACCCTCAGCAGTTGATGATATTGAAGCCATTCTTGAGGCCAGTGATGCCATTATGTTAGCGCGAGGCGATTTGGGGGTGGAATTCCCGCCTGAAGAATTGCCCAGTATCCAAAAAACCATCGTGCAAAAAGCCCGTGAAGTCGGCAAGCCAATCGTGATTGCCACGCAAATGCTAGAGTCTATGATTGACAGCCCTGTGCCGACCCGCGCTGAAGCAACCGATATTGATACAGCGATTTCGTCGGGCGCGGATGCCGTGATGCTGTCAGGGGAGACCGCCATCGGTAAATACCCGATAGAGGCCGTTTCATTTATGAATCGTATGATCATCCAAACGGAAAAAGACTGGCGCTATCGTTCTGACATGAAACACGCCGCTTTTGGGCATGTAACGACTTCAGAGGGCGCTATTTCTTTGGCGGTAAAAGCCATTGCTAATGCCATGCCCATTGTTGCTGTTGCGTGCTATACCACATCGGGGCGTTCTGCCATTCGTTTAGGGCGAGAACGTGCACTAACGCCACTCATCGCCTTAACACCCAGCCAAGATACCGCGCGTAGGTTGCAGTTACACTGGGGCATTGATGCGTGTTTAATGCCAGACGTCGACAGATTTCAAACCATTGTTGCGGCAGCGACAGAGACGGTGAGGAAAAAAGGCTACGGCTCGCAAGGCAGTCCTGTGATTGTGACAGCGGGTGTGCCATTCGGCCAATCGGGGACGACTAACACGCTCAGGTTAGCGATTATTGGTGCGGATGATTCGGCGCAAATTATTGCCTAATAGCCAGTATCTAATAGTCGTTATCTAATGGGCGATATCTAATGGGCGGTATCATGCTAAGACACTCAGTCATCACGCAGCAAATGGATAATCTGTGTGCATATTTGTGTGGAATTAGTCAGTGTAAATAGCCGTTGTAAATAGACAGTGTAAGTGATTGACTGAAAAAAAAGAGCGAATAAGGTGAGCGTCATGCCAATAAAACAAAAACAGGCCTTAACCATCATGGGGATGTCTGGTGTCGGTAAAACAACGTTATCAAGAAAGCTACCGCGTAATAAGTGGTTTCATTACTCGGGCGACTATCGTATTGCAACACACTATTTAGCGGATGCGATTGGTGACTTTTTAAAACACGAAGCCATGCAATCAGCCGTGTTGAAAGGCTTGTTAAAAAGTGATTCGGTCTCTGTGACCCCTAACGTCAGTATTGATAATTTAGCGGTGGTGTCGGCGTTTATTGGAAAATTGGGGAAAACGGCGCTAGGTGGTACGCCATTGGCAACTTTTCAGCAGCGACAGGCGCTTCATCATCGTGCTGAAGTCGCGGCAACTTACGATATTGGTTATTTTAAGCAACGGGCGCAATCAATATACGGCTACGACTACTTTTTACATGATGCGGGTGGGAGTATTTGTGAATTAGATGACGAGGCGGCGATTGAGTACGTGAGCCGAGAAACTCAAATCATCTATCTGCACGCCGATGATGAAATGATTGCCGATATTACACAACGTGCGCTGGATTACCCTAAGCCATTGTATTATAAAAATGATTTTATTCGTCAACAAATTAAAACTTACGTAGATGAAGTTGGCTTGCCCCATATCGATGCCGCCGTCCCTGATGAATTTATTCGTTACGTGGTGCCCAAACTCATGCAGCACCGCAGTCAGCGTTATTTGTCTATCGCCGAACGTTATGGGAAAATTATAGACGCCAAAGATATTTTTGCCGTGCGCGATGAAAAAGATTTTTTGGCGTTAATTGAGCAACGTTAGCGACATTAGCTTGCCGCTAATCAAAAATTAAGCGATATTGTTAGTCGCGTTTATCGCCACGTTTATCGCCGCGGTCATAGTCACTGTCAGTCGCAATGCGTTGTTATTGAATATGAGAGTATGAATGAGAGTATGAAAAGATAATGAGAGTGTATCATGCCAATTGTTGCCTATAATGATTTACCTTCGCTGGCGCGCATCGCGCAAGAAGGAATAGACGTTTTATCGCAGGAACGCGCGCAGCACCAAGATATTCGTGAATTGCATATCGGATTTTTGAATATGATGCCAGATGCCGCTTTTTTAGCGACTGAGCGCCAATTTTTTCGCCTAGTTAGTGCCGCAACCAGTATCGTGCAGATTTATATTCATCCGATTCGTTGTCTTGGTATTGAGCGAAATCCAGCAATCAGCGCACATGTGGCAGCATACTACGAGGAGTTTGAAGACATCAAGTCACAAGGCTTAGATGCCATTATCGTGACAGGTGCAAACCCCAAGCTCTCGGATTTGACACAAGAAGCCTACTGGCAGCATGCGACAGAGATATTTTCATGGGCTGAACACAATGTGGTGTCGGTGTTTTTCTCTTGTTTGGCAACTCACGCGGTATTGCAGGCACAATATAATATTTACCGTCAGCCTTTGCCAGCCAAGCTATGGGGGATATTTTCGCATCGCGTTGCAGAGGGTCAGCACCCGTTGGTGGCAAATATTAATACGCGGTTTGATATGCCGCATTCGCGCTTTAACGACGTGTCCGCGCAGGCGTTTATCGACAATAACCTAAAACTGTTAGTCACTGGGGAAGACGCTGGCGTTGCTTTGGCGACTTCACGGGACGGCTTTCGTCAAGTATTTTGCCAAGGGCACCCTGAATACGACACCGCCAGTTTGTTAAAAGAGTATAAGCGTGAAATTTTACGGTTTGTCAGTGGGGAGCGCACGGATTACCCCGATTTTCCGCATGGCTATTTATCGCCTAACGTCCAAGACCAATTGCAAACCTTTCGCGCGCAATTAATCAAAAATGCCGTGGCAGTTGCCGACTTTCCTGATAGCGATGTACTATCGGCAATCGATAATACGTGGCGAGACACTGCCAAGGCGATTTTTAGCAATTGGATTGGGTTAGTTTATCGGGTTACCCACGTTGATCGCGCGCAGTGGTTTATGGCGGGTGTTGATCCTGATGACCCACTAGCACGTTGGTATCGCTGAGGCCTTTGTTGCTGGCGCGAATGGCTGGCGTGAATGGCTGGTATAAATCAGCTAATGATTAATCTGATTTTTTCTAAGCTTTGATTGCGGCGTTGATTTTTTTGCACGTTTGCGCAGCAGTAATAAGCCAATAAACAACAAGGAATAAATAACTGGTTCAGTATAATCACTTTTTACCTGCCAAGTGAAGTGCAAAATCACTAAGGCGGTAATCGGATAAATGAGCTTATGCAGCCGAGTCCAGTTCTTGCCTAGTTTTTTCATCATGCGTTTGGTGGAAGTCACCGCGAGCGGGGTCATCAGCAGCAATGCGCTCATGCCGACAAAAAGGTATTTCTTTTCGATGGCTTCGTGCAATACGCCCATAAGATTAAAGCTCTGTTCAAACGCCACATAAATCAATAGATGCGAGGAGGCATAAAAAAAGGCGAAAAGCCCTAACATGCGGCGATAGGTCACCCAGTTTTTTTTCAGGCGTTGCCGAATAGGCGTAATGGCCAAAGTAATCAACAAAAAACGCAATCCCCAATCACCCGTAATTTGCAGCATCTTATCGACAGGTTCTGCACCGAGTTGTTGCGCTAACAGCTGATAAACCATCAGCAAAAAGGGCGTTAAACATAGGACAAAGAGCGTTATCTTTTTTAGTGTAGTGGCAGTGGGTCGTTTTATTATTGGCATAGGTGTTGTATTGGCGTAGGACGGCGCTAATCGATGGCATCTTTGTAACGCGATAAAGCGATAAAGCGATACGATAAATCAAATCAAATCAAATCAAATCAAATTAAAGATAGGTCTAGGCCTAGTAATATTTGGTCAAATCCATGCCGCGGTACAAATCAGCGACTTCATCTGCATAGCCATTGAATAATTGCGTTGGGATTTTGAATAGTCCACCGCCGATGACGCGTTCCTTTTTTTGGCTCCAACGCGGGTGATCAACGTTGGGATTGACGTTTGAATAAAAGCCGTATTCGCGGGCGTTAATTTGATTCCAAGTTGCGTGCGGCTCTTTTTCTACAAAACGAATGCCAACAATGGATTTTATGCTCTTAAACCCATACTTCCATGGCACGACAAGCCGTAACGGTGCGCCATTTTGATTGGGCATTGGTTTGCCGTATAGGCCATCAGCGATTAAGGTCAGTGGATGCATTGCTTCGTCAATCCGAAGTCCTTCACGGTAGGGCCAATCAATGCCTGTCCGATTGAAAAGCCCTTTGCGTTGATTCGGAAACTGCTCTGGGTCAACAAGCGTTTCAAAAGCCACGTACTTAGCTCGTGAATTGGGTTTGGCTAATTTGAGTAATTTATTGAGCTCAAACCCTTGCCAAGGAATCACCATAGACCAGCCCTCAACACAACGAAAACGATAAATGCGTTCTTCGCTGGCAAACATTTGGGCGAGTGCTTCTAATGTCCATGTTTTGGGGGCATCGCATTCGCCATCGACGCGCAGTGTCCAATTAGCGGTTGAGAAATCTTTTGCGAGTTCTGCAACCGCCTCTTTACCCGTTGAAAATTCATAGAAGTTGTTGTAGTTGGTGATGTGTTCATAGCTGGTGAGTGACTTTTTTAAATCCGCAATCGCATCGGGCTTGCTGGCTTGTGCGTGGCTGGTCTGAATCATCGGTGCAGCGATAGTACCCATGCCGAGTAACATGGCTTGTTGCATAAAACGACGGCGCGCGCGGTAATCGGCTTCTGATGTGATTTCGCTGGAAGCAATTTTTTTGGCAGTAATCTTTTTGGTGCGAAATGGCTGAGACATGGTTTTATCCTCGTAACGAACGGTTAGGCGCTTTGGTTAGGCGTTTTATTTACTTTATTTAGGTGGCATATAGCGATAGCGCAACATAAGCGCAATCAACTTGATTTATACGCATAATACCTAATAATACGCAGCGAGTCATCGTTTGGTTTCATTGTTTTTTGCATTATTGCACTATATTGATTTGCATTATTTGCTTTGTATTGTTTGCTTTGTATTGTTTGTTGGCATGGGCTGTTAGTTCGTTGTGAATTGAGTATCGGACTTTAAATCAGCCATTGCAAGCTGGCAAGTAACACTTATGCAGTAATGGTCGTGCCCACTGGTTCGCCTGCGAGTAACTGAGCTAATTGTGCAGGCTGGCGACCATCCATGATGTGGACTTTGTTGACGGCTGATAGACAGTCCATTGCCGCGTAGACTTTGGGTATCATGCCGCTGTGGATGATTTTTTGCTTGACTAGGTCTGCAATTTGCGCACAGTTAATGTGAGGGATGACGTGTTGATTCGCATCCATTAGTCCTGGGATATTACTCATCATAACCAAATGCGTTGCGTTGAGTGCTTTGGCAATTGCTGCTGCGGCGTCGTCGGCGTTGACATTATACGTATTGCCGTCAAGGCCTAGCGCAAGCGGTGAAATCACCGGGATAAAGCGGGCGTTAATCAATGTCGTTAGCAAATGCGTCTGTATTTGCTTAATGTGTCCGACGTAGCCTAAGTCAATGGGTTGGCCTTGTGCGTTTTGTTGGCGTTTTTCGGCGAGTATTGTTGGGCCGTCTTTGCCACTCAGTCCAGCGGCGTGTCCGCCCAGTGCGTTGATGCCTGTCACCAGTTGCTTGTTCACTTGACCGCTTAGGACCATTTCGGCAACATCAAGCGTGTCTTGGTTGGTGTAGCGCAGGCCATCAACAAATTGGACGTCTAGTGATAATGCTTTCAGTAAGGTGTCGATTTGTGGGCCACCGCCGTGGACAATAACAGGGTAGAGGGTCGTGTTCGTCTGGGTAATGCGGTGTATGGCCTGACTGAATTGTTGGATAGACTCAGCGGTTAGTGCGTTACCACCAAATTTGATGACAGCGATTTTTATGTGCGACATGTTTGAGTAGGGTGCGGATTAAATGCGTTGATAAAGGGCTTTGACAAAGGGGCGTTTTTCGGGACAAGAAATAGGCTGAGACCAAGGACTATTTAGGTGTGTCCTTTATTTCTGTGGAACGGTCCTTTATTCCTGTGGAGCCAAAGCCACCATCCCCTCGGTCAGAGTCAGAGAAGTCGGAAACGAGGTCGAATTCTACCTGTGCAACGGGCAGGATAACCAGTTGCGCAATGCGGTCACCCACTTGTAATTCAAAAGGTTTGTCACTACGGTTCCAGCAAGAGACGAATAGCTGCCCTTGATAGTCAGAGTCAATCAGACCCACCAAATTGCCAAGAACAATGCCGTGTTTGTGTCCTAAGCCTGAGCGGGGCAAAATGACTGCTGCGTAGTTGGGGTCAGCGATATGAATAGCCATCCCTGTTGGAATGAGTTGTGTCTCACCTGGGGTAATGGTTAAATCGGTTTCGGGTAAGGCGCGCAAATCCAATCCCGCAGCGCCTGCTGTGGCATAGGCGGGTAAGGGAAATTGAGTGCCGAGGCGGTTGTCGAGAATTTTAATGGCTAATTTTTTCATGGTAACTTGTCAGTGTTAGAGTGAGTGATGAATGATGAATTATGAATGATTGGCAGTGGATAGCTTACGGTTTACGGTATGTAGCGCTGTGCGCAGTATGGTATTCAATGCAAGCGAGTAAAATATCATAGGCTAACTGGGCTTTGCTGGCTTTGGGTAAGCTTTTTTCCCAACCCTCACCAATCACAGTAACCGCATTGTCATCGCTATTAAACCCCATATCGCGTGTGGATACATCGTTTGCACAAATTAAATCGGCGCCTTTTTTTAGGCGTTTAGCGCGCGCATTGTCTATGACGGCCTCAGTCTCTGCGGCAAAACCAACGGTAAAAGGGGCATTTTTAAGCTGACAAACGGTTTGTAAGATATCAGGGTTTTGGCTGAGTGTTAGGGTGAGGTTGTTGTCGCCTTGTTTTTTTATTTTTTGTGGCATGGGGCTGTCTATGCCGTAATCTGCCACCGCCGCTGTTGCAATAAACCAGTCGGCATGGTCTACCTGTGCCATGACAGCTGCTAGCATATCTCTAGCTGATTCTACCGTAATACAGTTTAAGTATGCGGGTGGCGGTGTGTGTAGTTTGCCTGCAATTAGCGTCACCTTAGCGCCCATATGATAGGCCGCTTGCGCGAGCGCAAGCCCCATTTTGCCCGATGAGTCATTGCTAAGAAAGCGCACTGGATCAATGCGTTCTATGGTTGCGCCTGCGGTAATCATCAGGTGTTTGCCGAGTAATGGTTGGTGATTTTGATGTATCTGGTTAAAAATGTCGGTAGGTTCAGCCATGCGCCCTGGGCCTATTTCACCACAGGCTTGTTCGCCTGATGCGGGTGCAATGATTTGTATGCCGTGTTGCGTGAGCTGGTTGATATTGGCTTGTGTTACAGGGTGATGCCACATGGCTTGGTTCATTGCAGGCGCTAGCGTAATCGGTGATTGCGTCGCGAGACACAGCGTGGATAACAAATCATCAGCCATGCCAGTGGTGAGTTTGGCGATAAAATTGGCCGTGCATGGCGCGATTAAAATACAGTCAGCCCACCGTGCAAGAGAAATATGGTCGATTTCGCCTTCTTGGTCAATATCAAACAGTGCGGTGCGGACTTTATGCCCCGAAAGGACTTGTAACGTTAACGGCGTAATAAACTGTGTTGCGGATGCCGTCATGACAACGCGAACCTCGTGACCAGACTGTGTGAGTAAGCGGATTAATTCTGCGACTTTGTAGGCTGCAATGCTGCCTGTTACGCCAATCAATATTTTTTTCAATGAATTTTTCCTACCTAAATGATTACATTTGCATTAGAATAACATTAATTTATTGTTGCTTAATGTCGTTGCGCGTGATTACGCTAAGTTTGTTGTTACAGGAATAAGGCTATATGCTTATTATATGCTTATTCGTTAAAAACAGCGGTAAAAACAAAGCGCTAAAACACACCCAACGCCAACTTGCTCCATGGAATGTGTGGAGGATGAGGAGTCGATATTACTCAGTGGTGTTAGCCAGACGCGTTAGTGCCAGCAAGTACTGCTACTAAGTGCTGCTACCAGATGCGGCTACCCAACGCTACTACCCAATCGATGACCCATTAAGCGAATGATTCAATCACATTTTAGCATGATAAGGTAAAACAACAATGGCAATAAACAAAGTACTAATCGTGGATGACTCTCGCCTCGCGCGGTTAACGTTGTCACGATTACTAAATGAAAAGGGTATGGCAACGCTAGAGGCTGAATCGGTGGATGATGCGTTGGCCGTTTTGAGCCAAAACACCGTTGATGCTATTTTCATGGATGTGATGATGCCTGAACGCAGTGGCTTCGAAGGCGTAGAGCAAATCAAATCCGACCCTAAATTAAACCATATCCCTTGCGCGATGTATTCGGGTGACTTGTCAGTAGATGCGCAGCGCAAAGCGATTGAGAGTGGGGCCCAAGCTTATCTATTTAAACCCGCCAGTGGCGAAGGGCTAGACCATGTATTGGCGGCATTGAATGCGGGGATTATCGCAGATAGTATGCAAAAATATTCAAATACGGCCGCGTTGTCGGCAGAAAAGTCAGCAGACAGTACGATGACTAGTAGCGAGCACACGGAAATGATTGGATTGCTAGAAAACCGAACCAAAAACCTTGCGCGTATCGTGATGAAAGAGCGCAAAGAAAATGAAAGCATCAAGCGTGAAATGGAGCAAAAAATCGCCGCTTTATTTCAAGAGTTGCAAGCAGTGGAAAACCAAAAACTGGCGCATTCTCAAGAAGAGTTAGAGCGTAAACGCATAGAAAATGACTTGCGCGGTCAGCTTAAAAATACGCGAGGTGATTTAAAGTTAATCGGCTTGGTCGCTTTTGCGGCGGGTGTGGTCGCTTTGGTGAGTTTATTTTTTGTAGTTTATCTCGCCCTTAAAACGTAAAACGCTTCATCACTACCATAAATCATAATAGGTTAGTAGCGTTAGTGGCGTTAGTGGCATTAGTGGCATTAGTGGCATTAGTGGCATTAGTGGCGCGTTACGCTTGAGCACACGTCACTAAACACGCCGAGGTCGTCACTGATGACCTGTCGGCTTAGCTTGCGCCTAAATTAGCGCCTAAGTTCTGACGAAGTTCTGACTAAACTTTCGTCTAAGCTTTCGTCTAAGCTTTCGGTAGTGTGATTTTAGGGGCTTTGCTATTGTGTTTGTATAAAACGATGGTTTTTCCGATAGATTGAACCAGTTCGCATTGTTGCCAAGCAACAATTTCGTCAGTCATCGCGGCTCTTTCGTCGCGTTCGGCATTGAGTTTAACCTTGATCAGTTCGTGGGCGCTTAACGCGATACTGATTTCTTTTTGTACCGCTTCGGTGAGTCCTTTGTCGCCTGTTTGCAGCATAGCGTCTAAGTGATGGGCAAGGCTTCGTAAATGACGTACTTGTGGATTTGAAAGCATGGTGAATTTCCTGCATAATGTAGCGAATGTGGTCTGCTATTGTTAGTGAAGTATGAAAAAAAATCAAATAAAATATTATGGCAAAGAGTAAAAGTAGCAAACAGTGGTTAAAGGAACACTTCAAGGACGAATTTGTGCAAAAAGCACGACAAGACGGGTATCGCTCGCGTGCGACTTATAAATTGATTGAAATTCAAGGGCGTAATCAATTAATCAAGCCAGGTCAAGTGGTGGTGGATCTAGGGGCAGCGCCTGGTGGATGGTCGCAGTATGCCGTAGAACTCGTCGGTAAACAAGGGGCGGTGGTTGGATTGGATATATTGCCGATGGCACCACTTGAAGATGTGGCGTTCATTGAGGGTGATTTTCGTGAAGCAGCGACACTGGAGAAATTGATGCAAACGATTGCGCCTTATCATGGTATTGACTGGGTGTTGTCTGACATAGCGCCCAACATGAGTGGCATCAAGGCCGTCGATCAACCCAAAAGTATGTATTTGGTTGAGTTGGCGTATGATTTTGCGATTAATTATTTAAAGCCAAACGGTGGTTTTTTGTGCAAAGTGTTTCAAGGCACGGGGTTTGATGAATTACTGCGGCAAGCGCGCCAAGATTTTGATAACGTAGCTATTCGTAAGCCTAAAGCGTCGCGCACAAGAAGTATTGAGACCTATTTGTTAGCACGTGGGTTTCGAGCCAATAACCGCTAAATCCAAAAACTAAACAACAGTTAACTAAAAAGCAGTTAAATTTATGCGCGATTTAGGGCATAATAAGCATAGTTTAAAATAGCTTACCGAGGCAATATTAGTGAATAACTCAAAAAAACAAGCCATTTTTACGATTGTGATGATCGTGGTCGTTTTGTCTTTACTCAACAGTTTAAAGAATTTATCCGAAAGTGGTACGCGTACCGAAGAACAAACCTACTCTCAGTTTTTAGACGCGGTCAATAATGGCGAGGTAAAATCGGCTAAGTTTGATTTAGAAGAGTTTCGTATTGATTACACGGGTCGAAATGGTGGCAATTACTATGCTTATAATCCAGAGGCGCTGGATACTAGCGAGTTAATCCCTGTGTTGCGTGCTAATGGCGTTGAGATTGCAGGTAAAGAGCGAACCAAAGAAAGCCTATTGAGTCGAATCCTCCTCAGTTTATTGCCAATTTTGCTTATTTTGGGGATTATTATTTATTTTTCACGCCAAATGCAAGGTGGTGGCAAAGGTGGTGGCGGTGCTTTTTCGTTTGGCAAGAGCAAAGCCCGATTGATTGATCCCGATAAATCCAAAATCACCTTCAAAGACGTTGCAGGGATTGATGAGGTCAAAGAAGAACTCGTTGAAATGGTCGACTACCTCAAAGACCCCGCTAAATTTAACCGTCTAGGCGGTAAAATCCCCCGCGGTGTGCTGATGGTAGGTGAGCCTGGTACAGGTAAAACCTTATTGGCAAAAGCAGTCGCTGGCGAAGCGAAAGTTCCTTTCTTTTCTATTTCGGGTTCGGACTTTGTCGAGATGTTTGTTGGGGTCGGTGCCGCGCGAGTGCGTGATATGTTTGCCGAGGCGAAAAAAACCGCCCCGTGTATTATTTTTATTGACGAAATTGATGCCGTTGGTCGGCACCGTGGCGCAGGTATGGGCGGCGGCAATGATGAACGCGAACAAACGCTAAACCAATTGCTGGTGGAAATGGACGGGTTCGAAGGCAACGAAGGTATTATTGTAATTGCGGCGACTAACCGTGCTGATGTACTAGATAAAGCCTTGCTTCGGCCTGGTCGATTTGATCGCCAAGTCGTGGTGCCGTTGCCTGATATCAAAGGCCGTTTTGAGATTTTGAAAGTTCACATGAAAAAAGTCCCGTTGAGTGCTGATGTGAGACCAAAATTATTAGCCCGTGGGACACCAGGCTTTTCAGGTGCAGAATTGGCAAATTTAGTCAACGAAGCGGCGTTGTTCGCGGCGCGCCGAGATTCTAAAACCGTGACAATGTCCGATTTCGAAAAGGCAAAAGATAAGATTTTAATGGGCGCTGAACGCCGCTCGATGGCAATGAGCGAAGATGAAAAACTGATGACTGCTTATCATGAAGCAGGTCATGCGATTGTCGGACGATTAATGCCCAAGCACGACCCGGTTTACAAAGTGACGATTATTCCTAGAGGACGAGCGCTTGGTGTGACCATGTTTTTGCCCGAGAGTGATAAATATTCGCATTCAAAAACTTTCCTAGAAAGCAATATTGCCACGTTATTTGGTGGGCGTATTGCCGAGGCGTTAATCTACGGCGAAGATGAAATTACCACAGGGGCATCGAATGACATTGCCCGTGCAACCACGATTGCCCGCAATATGGTTGAGCGATGGGGGCTGTCAGATAAGCTAGGGCCTCAGATGTTTACGACCAGTGAGCATGAGAGCGAGCTCAAAGCATCAGGCCAAACGTTAAAAGTCATTGATGAGGAAATTCACCGCATTTTGGATGAAAATTATCATAAAGCGTTGACTATTTTGCAAGAGAATCTAGACATATTACATGAAATGGCGAAAGCGTTGATGAAGTATGAAACCATAGACGTCAATCAAATTGATGATTTAATGGAAAGGCGTGCCGTCAAGTCTGCTGATGATTACGATGATGATGATAGTGACGATGACTCGAGTGCCGAGTCTGCAGAAACTGATACGGCAGAGACTGATACGGCAGAAGAAAACATTCCTTCAACGGTGCACTGAGTTTGATTGCTAGGATGAGGCACACCAATGAAATGGATGCCCCATTGATGGAATATAGGTTAGATTGACCGACTGATATAGACTGAGTGAATAAGTGAAAAGCGAGCTTTGGAACGGGAACAGGGCTCGCTTTTTATCGGTCTACATCCTAATAGGGATAACGCTGATGAGGCTTACCCCTAACAGAGCTTGCCCCCATAGAAATATATGAATTAAACGAGTGTAGAGACAGATGATATTAGCAGCAGGGCGATTTCAATTAGACTTATCTGTTCCAAAAATCATGGGGATACTCAATGTGACCCCAGATTCATTTTCTGATGGTGGGCGTTACCAATCGGTAGATGCTGCACTCATTCGCGTCGAAGAAATGCTCACCCACGGTGCCGATATTATCGACATTGGTGCAGAATCAACCCGCCCAGGCGGACAGCTGATTGACGTTGAGACCGAGTTGTCGCGGTTGTTGCCAGTGATAGAGGCCATTCAACAACGGTTTAATTGTTGCGTTTCTATCGACACGAATAAGCCTGAAGTGATGCGCGCGGTTTTGTCGCACTCGGTTGATATGATTAATGATGTGAGAGGGTTTGTTGCAAGTGGGGCATGGCAGGCGGTTGCTGCATCAAAGGCCGCTATTTGCATTATGCATATGCAAGGACTGCCGCAGACGATGCAGGACAATCCCAGTTACCAAGCGGTCGTCACCGATGTGCTGGCCTTTTTACAACAACAAGCTGAGCTAGCAAAGCAACATGGCATTGATCAGAATCGGATTGTGATTGACCCAGGGTTTGGGTTCGGCAAAACACCTAAACAAAATATGCAGCTCTTGGCCCATATTGATACGTTTGCGGCGCACTATCCAGTGTTGTTTGGGTTATCAAGAAAATCAACTTTGGGGCACGTATTAGGCGACATGGCAGCCGATAGAACAAGCGCAAGCGTGGCGGGGGCATTGATTGCCGTGCAAAACGGTGCGCGTATTATCCGTGTGCATGATGTAAAGGCGACTAAAGACGCACTATCGGTATTAAATGCCACTTATCCGCTGTCATGATGACGGCAAAGATTCGCTGAATAAATCGCCAAACCACGCCAAACCATTTGAATGCAATAAGATTATCTTTTGTCAGTCGTCAATTGGTGGTCATCTATTGGCGGTTATCTATCAGCTTTGCCGCGTTGGATTCCAATCAATCGGTTGCTGTCCCTGCGCCGCTAAGATGGCATTGGTGCGACTAAAATGACGGCAACCAAAAAAACCACGATAAGCCGAAAGCGGTGAGGGGTGTGGTGCTTTTAACATAGTATGGCGTTTGTCGATAAGCTGAGATTTTTGTTCAGCAGCACTGCCCCATAATAGATAGACGATGGACTGCGGTGCCTGGTTTAATTGCTTAATCACTGCTTCGGTAAAGATTTCCCAGCCTTTATTTTTATGCGAGTTGGGGCGGTGTGCTTCGACAGTAAGCACGGTATTTAGTAGCAAGACGCCTTGCTTTGCCCAAGCGCTCAAATCACCGTGATGCGGCATTTCTCCGCCGATATCCGCGCATAGTTCTTTGTAGATATTGCGTAGTGAGGGTGGGATTTTTTGATTTTTCCTGACGGAAAAGGCCAGACCGTGGGCTTGATTGGGGCCATGATAAGGATCTTGGCCTAAAATGACCACTTTTACGTCCGTATATTCGGTATAACGAAAGGCATTAAAGACGTCTGATTGCGCAGGATAAATGGTTTTGCCTTGTTGACGGGCGGTATTGACGAAGGCGGTCACCGTTTTGAATGCCTCTGACCGCTTGGCTTCAGCGAGTACGGTTGACCAGCTAAGTGGTTGCTGGGCTATTTTATCAGGCGTTTGCATATTCCTGCTTCGATACGGATGTCGTTGTTGATGAAGTTGTCGCTGAATTTTTATTTGAATCGATAGTGGATATGCTACATTGCTGTGTCGATAATGCGCTATTGATTTGCGTTATCGCATGGTATAAAAAAACGAGGGTAAAGCCATAAAAAGTGGCAGAGCGCACGTTAAATAGAGGGGCTTCGGTGAGTCCACAAGTTGCAAAAGCAACCACAATGCTTATTCCCGCCATGCTCAAATAACGCAAGTTGCGCTGATTTTGGTCGCAGGATTGTGGTGAGTCTGGTGCTTTGGCTTGACTGGTTTGACTGGCTTGGCTGTTTTGCTGTTTTTTGGCAAGCCAGTAGTGGCGAATAAAAAACACCAGTGGCACAAAATACAGCAATAGCAATGAAGCAAGTCCCACCAGCCCTTTGGTCGATAGCGTCTGCAAGATTTCATTATGCGATGAGCTTCGTCCACTGGTGCCAATGCCACGGCTGGCCGGGTTTTTCTCGATATAGGCTTGCATCAATTCGCCACGCCGCGGGTAGCTGACACCCAAGATGGGGCTTTCTTTGAATGCCATCATTGCGACTTGCCAATAGTCAAAGCGTATCCCTAAACTAGTCTGTCGGTTGTTGTCGTTGGTGTAACCAGAAATGTCATTGGTGGCTTGTCCAATACGTGTTTTGATCATAGGAGAGAGTGAAAAAGCCGTGATTAATACGATAATAAATAGGAATAGATTCAATAGCCTTGGTTTGTTGCGCCTCGGCAGTAAAATAAGTTGCAATAAACAAACGAGAATAATGGCAGGCCACGCTCCTCGAGTACCTGTTTTGATGATGAGGAGAAGCGCACAGCTAGCGCCAATAACGCCGATACAGCGCCAGACTAAGGATCTGTCAAGCGACAGTTGTGTAATAGATAATGCCATCAGTGCAACACCAATGTAAGCAGAATCGAGATGACCGACACCCCAATTGACTCGCGCTTCGCTGGTAATCATGGGGAATTGCCATACGATAGGTATAATAACGCCGATACTGGCTGCGCGTAATAACCAGCAAGGGTTTATCAGTGGTATGTTTTTTTTGCTATAGTATGCCAGTCCGATAAAAACAATCCACGCGGCGAGATAACGCGCAGGCGCGTCTAATGGCATGCCTGTTTGGCTTGTGACGGCAAGGGGTAACGACGTCATTAGTGGCATCAAAAACATGAGTGTCCAAAGTCTGTATGGCTGAGGTATGCATGACTGAGGTATGCATGTTTGAGACCAAGGGGCTGGGTGATGGTTGGTGTTCTTTAGATTGATGCCCTTGATTTGCAATAAAAACGCAGGAAATACAGTTAGTAACAATAAAAATGCAATGGGTTGGCTACCGTTTTTCATCACAATCGCAGTCATCATGAAAAGCCCAGTTAACCAATAAACACCCATCGGAATAATCCAGTTCGATATTTTTTGGCTAACTGATGCGGTGGGCGATAAAGGCATAGAATGTGGCACAAGGGTCATTACTACAAATTATTTAGGGTCATTGTGAAAAGGTGTTATTGTGAATCTTGCGGTTATGGCGCAGCTTGCCTATGAAAACTAACCCAGTCAACTTAGTCAACTCACATGGACAACTCGCATGGAAACAACCAGTGAGTCAGCATAGTTAGCCTAAGAAAATCTAGAAAATCTACAGCCGTGACTGTTATTTTATCGTATTTATGGTGTTTTTGACAGGGTTTATGCGACAGGATTTATACACATTGAGTGCGGCCTGTCGAGTGTGGGCTATTAAGTGCGAGCTATTAAGTACAGTGCGCCGTAACGATTGACTGCTGTTTAATATAGGTGAGACAAAGGCACGGTATTGCCGATTAGCACATTGCTGGTTGGCGCATTATAATAGGCGCATTATAATAGGCGCATTATAATTGGCTAACTGGTACAGTTTGATTTTTAGAGGCTTATATTATGCAGCAACGGGTAGAAAATTTATCGGTCATCATCATCACGCTCAATAACGAAGACGAGATTGCTGACTGCCTAGCAGCGGTTCGGTTTGCAGGGGAGGTGATTGTTGTCGATGCTGGTAGTCAGGATGATACGGTCAATATCTGCCAGCAGTATGCAGACAAAGTAATTGTCAATCGGCCGTGGCCGGGTTTTGGCCCGCAAAAAAATGTTGCACTTAGCTTGGCGACAAAGCCTTGGGTGCTTTCTATTGATGCCGACGAACGCGTTCCTGATACCTTGCAGCAGGAGATTGTTAGCGTGGTTTGTGCTGATTCAAGCGAAGCGCCCATCGCCTACAAAATCCCACGTCGGTCGTCATTTTGTGGAAAATTCATGCGATTTAGTGGTTGGTATCCTGATTATGTTTTGCGCCTGTTTCATCGCGAGGCTGCTGCGTTTAGTCAGGATTTGGTACATGAATCCATCCAGCTCAATCACCCTAACCAGTCTAAACAGGCGGTAGGGAAGTTAAAAACCCCGCTAATCCATTATTCCATTAAAACCATCGATCAAGCACGTCAAAAAATGTATCGCTACGCTGAGCTTGGTGCTAAAAATAAATGGAAAAATGGTAAGAGTTGTCTCGCTATCAGACCGTTTTTGAGTAGTGCCTGGACTTTTTTGCGCACTTATTTGGTGCAGCGGGGGCTATTTGATGGACAGCATGGATTGGTTTTGGCTTGCCTTAATGCAAAAGGTACGTTTATTAAGTATCACCTGCTGAGGAGATTTAACCAGCATCAACATGTCCCAACGTGCGGTATTATTGTCTCGACTTGTAATTGGCCTCAGGGATTGGCGCGGTTGCTGAATAGTATTGAGCGACAAACTAAATGCCCTGATGAAGTGATTATCGCTGATGACGGCTCAGGGCAGGTAACCCGTGACTGTATCGAGGCTTTTCAAGCCAGTAGTGCGTTGACGATTAAACCTATTTGGCAGGCTGATGATGAGGCTCAGGCGACTCAGGTTGCACGTATTCGCAATAAAGCCATTGCCGCTGCCAATACGGATTTGTTGATTTTCATCGATGGGGATTGTGTTTTGCCCAATGATTTTGTCGCGAATCACTACTGTCTGGCTAAGCGTGGGCATCTGAATGCGGGAAATCGTGTGATGCTTTCAACGGCGCAAACCAACGAATTTTTGCAATCCATGCCATCAGAATCCATGCCATCAACTGACTGGCGTGGGCAAGTGACGCTAACCTTGCCACAAAAAATTAAACAACTTTATTTGCCGTTAGGTTTTTTCAGAGATTTTTTCCCCCGACGCTGGAAAGGGGTGAAGACCTGTAATGTGGCGATTTTTCGACAAGATTTGCTGGCGGTCAATGGATTTGATGAGGGATTTACAGGTTGGGGATATGAAGATTCTGATCTGGTGATTCGACTTTATCGTAACGGAGTTAAACGTCGTGCGGCGCGTTTTTCGGCCAGTGTCTTGCATTTATGGCATGCGAGCAATATCGATACACAGAAAGCTGAACACAATCGGCAACAGTTGGCACAAACATTAGCCAGTAATACGATAAAAGTGACGCAGGGGATTGATGGACATATTGCTAAAGTTAGCGTGGCTAAAGATTGTATGGATAAAGATTGTATGGATAAAAAAGGCAGGGATTAACCTGCCTTGCAACAATGAATAAAACAGATGTTCTAGTGAGTATTCATTGCGAAGCATCAAACTGCTACGCATTAATTTTTGGTTATTGGTTCGCTACATACTCAGGTTATTATTTACGCTATAATTCACGCTATAATTCACGCGAGGGGCATTGGCTCACTGCCTTGGCAAGATTTTCTAAAATGGCCGCATACCCCGTTTGTTCAGTACTGCTGTAGCCGACTGGATCGAGTATCGATACCGTGACGGACGAACCTTCGGCTAGTTTTTTGATAATGGGGCTTTCAAATTGTGGCTCGGTAAACAAACAAGCAGCAGCGCCCCCACTCAGTTGATTTTTGATTTCGTTTAGGTGTTGCGTATTGGCTTGCTGCGCACTGTGGTTTCTAATGACACCTTGGTTTTTGATACCGAATTCTTGCTCGAAATAGGCATAAGCATTATGAAAGATGAAATACGGCTTGGGTACTTCGGCTGCCAATTGCGTGCGGATTGTCTCGCGGGTGCGATTTATTTTGGCAATAAATTGCGCTAAATTGACTTCGTAGCGAGCCTGATGCGCGCTGTCAATACGGCCAAGCTCTGCTGCCAATGCCGTTGCGATGGTGATGGCGTTCTCTGTTGACAGCCAAAGGTGTGGGTCATAAAAAATTGGCTCACCCGCTTTGTTATGTAGATCACTTTCGTGGTGGTCGTGCCCGTGATCGTCGTGTCCGTGTCCGTGATCATCGTGTCCGTGTCCGTGGTCATCATGTCCGTGTCCGTGGTCATCATGTCCGTGGCCTTTTTCTTCTGTGATGAGCTGGATTCCTGGGAGCGTTGATGCGGTGATTGTGGTATGATTTTCGTTTTTTTCTCTGTTTTTTATGGTATTTTTGAGTTGTGGCATCATGGCGCTGCCAATCCATAAAACAATGTCCGCGTCTTGCAAGCCATTAATATCACTGGGTTTTAAGCTGTAATGGTGTGGAGACAGGTAGCTGTCTGCAATTAAGTCCGTCGGTTCGCCAACAATCTCATTGGCGATTTGTTGTAGTGGGTAGATAGAGCTGACGACTTTTGGGGTAGTTTCTGGGGTTGTCGCTGTCTGGTTGCTATCCGCGTAGCTGAATGCAGCATGGCTAGAAAGGAACAATAATAAGGTTTTTAGTGCGTGGTTTGTCATAGCGAGATATCTCATTGGTTAATGTTTTTGGTTAATAGAATCTAGTTATGTTATAATATAACACAAAATAGTGTAATGGGTAAATAGGCTATGTCAAGTCAAAAAAAATCAAGTCAGGAAAAACCGAGTCAGGAAAAACGATTACGCGCTGATCAGCTAGGCATAGGGCAGCTAGATAGGGAGGATCCACGTGTGGAGCAGGCGCGTGTGGGGCAAATCCCCAGTATTGAAAAATTAAGCGAATACTGTCAGTTACGGGGTATTAAGCTAACGCCGCTCAGACAAGATATCCTGAAAATTCTAGCCAATACGAGTAAGCCATTGACCGCCTATACGGTATTAGATAAATTGAAGTTATCGAGACCAAAAGCACAAGTCATGAGTGTTTATCGGGTGTTGGATTTTTTACACAGCCATGAGTTAATCCATCGGATTGAAAACTTAAACGCGTATCGACTTTGCTGCCATTTAGAGTCCGTGCATTTTTCACAATGGTTGATTTGCCAGCGCTGCGGGAATGTGAGTGAGCATTGCTTAGGCACCTTTGACCAAGGGATTGCTGAGATTAAACGAATGACAGGTTTTGATGTCGCCGATTCTACGATTGAGTTAAAGGGCACTTGTCAATCTTGCTTGCAGCTAGGGAAATATAGCTAGGGAAATACAGCTAGGGGAAATAACTAGGGGAAATAACTAGGGGAAATAACTAGGGGGAAATGAATTCATGGCACTTATTCAGCTTAGCGAGATTAACTATCGCGTGGCAGATAAAACCATTTTGACCGATATTGATTTACAGGTCAATGATGGTGAAATTATTACGATTGTGGGTCCGAATGGCTCAGGGAAATCTACGTTGTTAAATATTGCGTTGGGGCTTTTGCAGCCAACGCAAGGCAGCGTGAATCGTCAAAAAGGGTTGCGGGTTGGCTATGTTCCACAATCAATCAACCGAGATTACACGTTGCCACTCAGTGTGTTTGAGTTTATTAGTTTGACCAAGCACAAAGTCAAACGCGATGTGATTCATCAGTTATTAGATGATTTGTCATTGTCAGCATTGAAATTTTCCTTGTTGAGCCGATTATCAGGAGGCGAATTGCGGCGTGTGTTGTTTGCGCGGGCTTTGCTTAACCGCCCGCAACTATTGGTGCTAGACGAACCAACAGCGGGTATTGATATCAACGGTCAGGCGCGATTTTACCAACAGCTCAATGCGCTACGTGAACGCTATCAATTTGCGGTGTTGATGGTTTCGCATGATTTGCACTTTGTGATGGCGACAACCGATCGGGTGATTTGTTTGAATCATCATATTTGTTGTTCTGGTGTGCCTGCGCAAATTGTCAATAATCCCAGCTATATGGCGTTGTTTGGTGAGGCTCATGCGCCTACGCTTGTCGATGAGATTGTCCCTGAAATTGCGCCTGAAATTGCATTTTATCAACACCAGCATGACCATGAACACGATGAACAAGGCCATCATTGCCAGCAGTCACATCAAACAGCAAGCGGCACGGGTTCTGACGACAAAATAGACAAAGGAATTAGCGATGCAACTGATTGATTTTTTTAATCCGACACACTTTATCGGGCAGGGCGTGATTGCGTTGCTTGTGCTTTCTTTTTTGACAGCCCCGATGGGTTGCTTTCTCATCTGGCGACGTATGTCTTTTTTTGGTGCGACGTTGGCGCATTCGGCATTATTGGGTGCGGTGATAGGGTTATTGCTTGGGGTTGGTGTTTTTGTTGGTGTCATGGGCTTTACGGCATTGCTTGCTTGCTTATTGACTTGGTGGTTGCAAAACCAGCGGTTAGCCAATGATACCGTTTTGGCGATGATTGCTCATTTGACACTCGCGATTGGGGTTGTCGCTATTTCGTTGATGGATAACTTGCGTATTGATTTGATGGCGTATTTGTTTGGCGATGTGCTGAGTATTTCACGTCCAGTATTTTATCAAATTGTGGCGGTCTGTATCGTGTCGGCAATTGCGCTGCGTGTCTTTTGGCGGGGCTTTGTTAATTTAGCCGTGCAGCCTGATATTGCACAAGTCGAAGGCTACCGAACAACGGTGTTATCTTTTTGCTTTGTTTTATTCTTATCGATAACCATTAGTGTAGGGATGGTGACGGTTGGTGCGCTACTAATAGTCTCGATGTTAATTATCCCAGCGGCAACAGCGCGCTTAATTGCGAATCAATTAAAGACGATGGTTTTTGCGGCATGGATTTTTACGGTAATCAGTATTATCTCAGGAATGGTGGCTGCTTATTATGTAGATTTGCCCGCAGGTCCTATGGTGGTCATTGCCAGTGGCGGTTTATTTGTGTTGGCGTATTTAAGTGCGCAGTGCCAGCAGTCGCGCCAGCAACAATTGCATCAACAATAATCGCACCAGCAGCGCTTATCGTCTCAGGATACTAATGCCAACACAAATTCCAAGTACGAGTATGAATGAATCAATCCTACACTAAGCGCTACACCAGGCGCTATACCAAGCCATGTTGCGTGTCTGTAATGAGCTCGTCGACGACGGCTATCAACGCGGCTTGTTCTGAATCCCCTGCATCAATGTGGGCTTGGTACGTTGCAACTTGTCGGTGGGCGCTGGTACCGTTTTTGAGAATATTACGTGCGTGCGTAATTTCAGTTTGACAGCCTAAAATATCCGCATCTTCAGCCAGCAAAGCGAGAATTTCCTCGATTAGTTCAGTGCAGGGGACTTCGCATGTCTTGCCAAAATCGATAAGCCCTTTATCGATGCCGTATCGTTGTGCACGCCAGCGATTTTCATTGATCAGCATGTTGGCGTATTGACGCCAGCGCATATTGTTTTTCCGTAGTCGAAATAACATGTGCAGCCAGCATTGATACAGTGCGGCAATGCATATTGCATCTTCAATGCGCGTACAGACATCGCTGATACGCATTTCTAGTGTTTTATAGTTTGCACTGGGGCGGATATCCCACCAAATTTTGCTGGCATCTTCGATGACGTTGGCATGAACGAGTACGTCAACGTGGCGTTGGTATTCTTTGTAACTATCGAAGCGTTCGGGTAGCCCCGTACGAGGCATTTCATCCCAAACGGCGAGGCGATAGGATTTTAAGCCCGTGTTTTCACCGTGCCAAAAGGGTGATGAAGTTGATAGTGCGAGCAAATGCGGCAGAATGTAGGCAGTCTGCCCCATCATGTCAATCCGTAAATCATCATCATCAATACCGCAGTGTACGTGCATACCACTAATTTGAAGACGGCGAACGACAGCTTGCAGGTCATGCGCCAGCTGGTCATAGCGCGTTTTTTCCGTGTGCTTGAGTGTCCCCGGCATGGAGAAGGGGTGCGTAGAAGCCGCAACAATCGAGATATTATAGTCTTTGGCAATCTCGATGAGGGTTTGGCGTAGTTGCATGAGTTCTTTTTTTGCTGCAGGGGCGTTTTGACAAATGCGCGTGCCGATTTCGATTTGGCATTGCAAAAACTCAGGCGCAACTTGGTCGCCCAGCGCTTTTTCGCAGGCAGCTAAAAATCCTGCTGGCATTTCTTTAATGAGCGCCCGAGAGGTTGAGTCGACCAATAAGTATTCTTCTTCAATTCCTATCGTAAAAGGCGGTGATGTATTCATGGTGTCGTTATGTCGTTATTGGTTATGTTGGTGTCGATGCCAGTTTTCATGCTCATACCCATGTCCATGATTATTCTTGCTTCGAGGTAATGCCTAGTAATTTTCGTCTCGTTAATGCTGGTTAAGGGCGGTTAGTGGTCTATAATGCAAATTCCGAGAAGTTAAAATCAAGGTCTTCGACAATCGGTGTCATACCTTCACCTTGGATAAACTTAATATCATAAGGCCAAATACGAGACAATTGTCCTGGCGAGCCTAGGTACTCCGCAATAAGTAATGCCCCTAGCGATTGGGCTTTTTGTTGGATAGCGCCCATGATTTCGGTTTCTTCATTATCGTCTAGGGTATCAATTTCGCGCAAGTCTAACTTGATGATTTCGGGTTTGATATCGTCAAGCACACGGGTATTCGCTTCGTTTAAAATGCCGATTTTCGTGACGGCAATTTTGCCGCCCCCTTTACGCATCACCTTGCAAAAATTAATCGCACCCGAGTAGGCGTTTTGCACGTCGTCACTGGAAATTTCAAAGACAAAATGTTTGCCATTTAACCCTGTTTCAACCATTTGTTTGGCAAGCCACGGGGTGAATTTGTCATGCTTGAGTGAGTCAGACGAAATCGAGATAAAAATTTGTATTTTTTCGCGTTTGGCTAAGTCCATGCTGAGTAGCTTATCGAACAACAAATTCATTTTTCGCATATCGATTTGGTGCGTTAACTCGTAACGTTCGGCCACATTAAACATAATACCGGCATCTAGGGTTTTACCGTCAGGGTCAAGCAAAAATAGGCGTTCACGGTAGCGTTCAACGCCATCGGGCTCAAAACTCGCAATCGGGTGGTATTGCATTTTCATTTGTGAGTGTTTAATGACGGCTTGTAAATCCTCTAGGCGTTTGCTGTCTTTTTTGGCAATCTCGACACTAACAGGCTGATTAACTCGTGCGCTTGATTCTGATAAGCTAGCGGCACGCGCGGTTCTAAACAAGCGGCTAGTGAGTTCTTGATAATCGGTGCTTTTATCGATTTCGCCATAACCAGCATAACAAACGGGTTCAACCATTCGTTCCATGCCTTCGGGGGTGATTTTATCTAGCCCTTTGACGAGATTGGTCAGCGTCTCGTTGGTCTGTTCTTCACTGAGGTTAGGGATATACATGAGCAGTCCATCGTCTGTGTAGCGAGCAATTTCGGTGTGTACAGGCATGGTTTTACGTACGTACTGGGTAACCGATTTGATGAATTTTTCTGCCTCTTCGAATCCATCAGCCCCCCAGACGTCACGATAATTTTTAATGATGACATAGGCAAGCATGGCACTGCCGCCCGTGCTGTGAAACTGTTGTATTTTTTGGTTAAGGTAAAAACCCATTTGCCCGCGATTTGCAAGCCCCGTGGTTTCGTCGTAGAGCGATGCGCCGCCGCCACCACCACCTTCAGCGGTTGAACGCATATACACTTGAACGACCTCTTCGTCGTTAAATTGTGCAGGCTTTGACATGATGACGTATTCGACTTCTTTGCCCAATTTGGTTTGCATTTGGAATAATACAGGCGTGGCACTGAGGTCGCGTTTGGTCGATTTGCGCAAGTGGGCTTTGATTTCGCTGTGGGCTTTGCGGTTGACAAAGTTGAGGATGGTGAGTTCATCGAGTTCTTCTTTGTCTGACACTTCAAAGCTACGTAAAAACGCTGGGTTGCAATCGACAAAAACGCCATCGTGTAAATAACAAACTGGATCAGCCAAACCAACGTATAAATCGTTAAATTTTTGTTGGTAGGCGGCAATGACAGCGTTGTCTTTTTTTACCGCGCTGTGGTATGCGTGAAAATTCATCAGCAGTTGGGCATAATGCAAAATCGAGAGTTTGTCGTCTTGGTAGCAAATCGCATTCGCCCCGTTTTTAAGGAATTCGCCAGCGGCTTTGTCTTGGCTTTTGCCAATTAATTGTAGGATAGGGGTCTCTAAGCGGATGTCATTGATAGCATTTTTTATGCTACCGACCCCAATAGTTGTGGGTGCATCATCGATAATAATTAGGTTGATTTGCTCATGAGAAAGGACGTTTTTCGCCTCCATGATGGCATTGCTTTTATGAATATTGAGCAGAAATTGCGTTTTTAACGCGGCTTCAATAAGATTGATTTGTTCCAGTTGTTCGCTGATAATCAATAGATTGGTAATTTTGTTTTTTTTTGCCATAGTGCCTATAGTGCGTTAGCGAATCCGATGCCGCTTAGGTTTATTGAGTGTTTGTAGTCGTTAATGTAGAACGCTATTCTAACGTAATTACAGGAAATTGCTAACATGTTTGTGTGTTTTTATCTGTTTTGCCTTAGCCTGAAAACAGTCTGAGAACGGTCTGATAGCGGCCTGAGAACGGTCAAATACGGGTAAAATACGGGTAAAATACGGGTAAAATACGAGTTAAATGCCGTTGCCAACTCGGCTGACACGCTGGGATAAGGATTGATTTTAATCGATAAGCCACGTTCAGTCGGTTTTTTGGATAAATGATTGACCGATTTATAGGATAATGGATAATATGATTTATTCTAAATCGCAAATTTCAGGCTATTATTTACTATGCAGATGCAATTAACGGACATTATTGGGATTGATTTACCTATTTTTCAGGCACCACTTAGTCTATATCCACGGCAAAGCCAATTGGTGAGTGCTGTCAGCGAGGCGGGTGCATTGGGTGTTTTTGATACATTAGGCCAGCCAATCGAGATGATTCGCGAGGCGCTCAGTGACATTGAATTACAGACACAAAAGCCTTATGCAGTTTTGATGAGTGCGTCTAATGCATCGAGCAATATGGACTTGGCAGATAGGTCATTGGCTAATGGAATTTTAGCCGATGCACGTCAGGCACTTGCCTTGTCTTTGCCGTTAACAGAGCAAACCGTGTTGCCAGATTTTTCGGATATTTTGACAACGGTTATGGATTATCAGCCTGCTGTGATTATTTTTCAAAATGGCTTGCCAGATGATGCGATTATCACGGCGTGCCAAGCGCAATCGATTTATACCATGGCGATTGCGAGTAATTTGCTCGAAAGTATCGCCATTGCTTATAGCCCGATTGATGCGTTGATTTTACAAGGCACAGAAGCGGCTGGATTGCATTCGCAGTTTCCGAATCAGCTGGATACGTGTTTTTTCCCGGTTAACACCTTGTTGTATCATGCGCTGGCCAATGTGCCGAAGCCGATTGTCGTCTGGGGTGATATGGTCAATACGCCTAACATGGTCGGTGCATTGATTAATGGCGCTTCTGCCGTGATGATCGACACGCCATTTTGGACTTGCGATGAGTCTCCGATTCCGACGAGTTATCGCCAGTGTCTTGCGGTATCTAATGAAATGACTTCACGGGTAACCACGCTGTGGAATGGGTTCCCTAGTCGCGCGATACCCAATGCCATGACAGCGGCCTTTGCACAAATGAAGCAAACCAGCTTGCCACCAAAAAACCAGCAAGCGTTGCTATTGCCGATTATCAATGCAGCGATTGAATACAACCACAGCGATTATTTGCCGATGTGGTCTAACCTTTGCCCCGTGGTTTCTGATCAATCCATTGCATCGCTTTGCGAGCGTTATGCCCAAGAATTATCTGAAATGATTTCATAGGATTAATTGATAAAATTATTTGGTCGGCAAGCTTGATGCGTTAGTTTGATACACGAGTTTGGCACACAAATTTGGCGCACGAATTTGACACATAAATTTGATACCTAAGTCTACTGCATTACTTGATAAGGTTTAGATAAATGGCAGATAACTCTCGCGACTTACCCCCTAACAACTTACCGCTTAACGATTTACCTTTGGCCGCTGTGAACATTGATGCAGGTGGCATTTATAGCGAGACTTTTGCCGATTATTATTTCCATCCCGAGGCAGGTATCCAAGAAAGCGAATATAACTTTATCCAAGGTAATGACCTTGCCCATCGGTTTGGTCGTCAATCTCAGGATACCTTTACGGTCGTTGAAATAGGGTTTGGCAGTGGGCTCAATTGCCTGCTCACTGAAAATTGTTGGCAACAACACCGCGTTGCTGGCAAGCAGCTGCATTATTTGTGTGTGGAAAAATACCCCCTAAGTCGCACACAGTTGGCGGCTATTTATCGTCAAAATCATTGGCAGTTACCTGCGATTGATGCAATGCTGTCGTGCTATCCGCCACGAAAAGCAGGGCAGCATACACAGCAATTAACACCGAATATGCAGATAAGCTGGTGGTTTGCGGATGTGTGCGCTGTGCATTCGCTCGGTGTTTCGGTAGATGCGTGGTTTTTAGATGGTTTTGCGCCCCAGCGAAATCCTGCCATGTGGTCCCCGCAGCTGTTTGAATTGATGGCCAGACATAGCCATGCCAATAGTACTTTTGCCACCTTTACTGCCGCTGGTTTTGTGAGACGTGGGTTACAAGCAGCAGGGTTTGTGGTGAACAAGCATCCAGGGTTTGGGCAAAAGCGTGAACGGCTTGTTGGGCATTACGCTGAGGCGTGTTGCGCTAAAGGCATTTAGTACCGGCTGTCTATGTGTTTTTTGTGTATTTTTTATGTGTTGTTGGGCTGCTTTAGCAGTTTGACTGTGGTGGTGTTAGTTCGCCACGTAAATTCTGTTGGCATTTTTCCTTAATCTTATGCGAGTCGCGCCCATAGACAGCGGATAAATAATAAAGCTTAGTGACTGCGGCTTCAATGGTCATGTCCTCACCGTTGACGACACCCGCGCGAATCAACGGCTGTGCAGCGGCGTATTGATGGCTCACATGCCCGCCGCTACATTGAGAGACATTAACCGTGACGATACCATGCTCATGAGCGGTTTGTAGGGCTTGAATTAATGGAGTATTGTGGCTGCCCACGTTGCCTGAGCCATAAGAGACTAACACCAAACCATTAACGTGTGCATCAATCATTGCATGAATCAATTCACAGGGCATGGCAGGGGTGAGATAAATCACTGCAATTTGGAGCTTATCTAGGTGTAGTGACTTGATGCGCTGTTTGTCGGTTGTGGCTAAAAAAGTCGGTGTCTCAGCAGGTAAACAGCGATTAGGAAAGCATTTGATTTGGTTTTCGAATGCCGCCAACATCGGGTAATTGGCGGATTCAAAGGCAATCATCGCGCTGGTGCTGATTTTACTGGCGCGATTGCCGCGAAATAGCGTATTGGCAAAATAGATGCAGACTTCGGGGATTTTATAATTGGCCGCGAGTTGCAAGGCGACTAGCAAGTTAGTCGCACCATCGCTACAAGGTTCAATCAACGGAATTTGCGCACCTGTCAATATCACGGGTTTATCAATGCCACCCAATAAAAACGATAACATCGATGCGCTGTAAGCCATTGTATCCGTACCGTGAAGGATGATGAAACTATCGTAGTCTGCGTATTTTTCAATGATTAAATCAGCCAGCTGTTGCCAAATCATAGGCGTCATGTCGGCGCTGTCGATAGCGGGTTTTATTTCTAAATAGTCGTGCGCGGGCATTTGCGCCCAAATAGATGCGGCAATCGTACGTTTGGCAAGGGCTTCAAAACCAGCGGTTGCGGTATAAATGCCTTGGGCATTTTTTTCCATACCGATAGTGCCGCCAGTATAAATAATGAGTGTGGGTTGTGGCATAAGTGTATTTTTGTCTGTAAATTCGCTGGTCATTTGACTCGTTGTGGATAGGTATTATTGTACCAAACCGCACAAATGACAAGCAAATTTAGGGCAGAGCCATCAGGCTGAGCAAATGATCAGTGTGCGCAGTGCTGTTTATGGTATGGCTTTTTAGTTGCGTATCGGTGTCACTGCGACTACAATCAACTGTGTGGGCTCGTTGCTCTATTTTCGTTACTTTATTTTCGTTGCCCTGTTTCTCGTCAGAACCTATCATCTATTAGGAATTAAACGCTTGTGAACAAAAATACAAAAATCGCGTTAATGCAAGCGCTTGCTGCCTATGGTATGTGGGGTATTTTCCCCTTGTATTGGTATTTTTTACAGCATGTGCCTGCGATTGAAAGTATTGCGCATCGGATTATTTGGTCTTTTGTTTTATTGATTGTTGTGTTGACAATGAGTAAAAAATGGCAAGCCGTTCGTGGGGTTTTTCTTCAGCCACGCTTGCTGTTGGCATTGGCTTTGACGAGCTTGTTGGTGTCTGGGAATTGGTTGTTGTATATTTGGGCGGTCACCCATCAATATGTCATTGAATCCAGTTTAGGTTATTTTATTAACCCCGTGGTTAATATGCTACTGGGGACGCTGTTTTTGGGAGAGCGCTTTAGAAAATGGCAATATTTGGCGTTATTTTTTGTGCTGCTAGGTATTGCGATAATTTCCATTAGTTATGGGCGAATACCCTATATCGCGCTGGGGTTAGCGGTGAGTTTTGCTTTGTATGCTTTATTGCGAAAAGTGATTGCCGTGGCTTCGCAACCAGGCTTATTGATTGAAACTGGCATTACTTTGTTGCCCGCACTTATTTATTTGACTTATTTGGGGCAATCCAGCGCGTTTGTTTCGGGTGGCTGGCTAACCAGTACGCTATTGATTGGTGCTGGTATTGTGACGATAGTCCCTTTAATCCTCATGAATAGCGCGTTAAAAGGACTAACGCTAACCGAGGTGGGGCTGGTGCAATACTTATCCCCGACGATTCAGTTTTTGCTGGGGTTGTTTTTATTTAAAGAGCCTTTTAGTACGCTACAATTAGTCAGTTTTTGTTGTATTTGGTTGGGCTTGATTATCTATACGGGCGAGCGGCTAATGTACCGAACACCTGCAAGCGATGTGGATTAGTGGTTAGGTTAGGATAACACTTGAATTTTTGCAAACGCCAGTACCAGCCATTTACTTCCTTGTTCGCTAAAATTGACTTGAACCCGCTGGCGTTCGCCATCACCTTCTAGGGCGGTGACTGTGCCTTCGCCAAATGTGGGGTGCGCGATTAAACTCCCTAGCTGAATGGTGGGTTGATTAGACTGGCTGGACGCACTGTTTGTCAGGTTGGCATTAGTGGCGTTTGCGGCATTTGTGGCATTGACTGTGTAGTGGGTAGGCGTGCCCCGCACAAAATGTAGCAGCGCTGCTGGAATTTCTTCGATAAAGCGCGAGGCGCGCGGATACAGCGTCGTGCCGTATAATCGGCGTTTTTCGGCATAGCTAATATGTAGTTTTTGCTCGGCACGCGTGATGCCAACATAAGCGAGTCGTCTTTCTTCTTCGAGTTGTTCGGTAATCATCGCGGACTCTTGATGTGGGAAGAGACCTTCTTCGACGCCAACCATAAAAACGGTAGGGAACTCTAGTCCTTTGGCTGAGTGTAGTGTCATGAGCTGCACATAATCACTGTAATTGCTGGCTTGGGTCTCACCGGCATCTAATGCGGCTTTTGCCAAAAATAACCCAATGGCATCTGCCTTTTCCTCAGTCGATAAGTGATTTTCAAACTGTTCGGCAGCGGTGATGAGCTCGGCTAAGTTTTCTAGTTTGTCTAGGCGGCGCTCATCTTTTTGTTGTTTGATGTGATCTCGCAGTCCGCTGTTATCAATAACACGTTGCAAGTAAGTGGGTAAGCTGTCGCCACCGTGCTGTGTATCGGTAATTAACTGCATAAACTGCGACACGGCCTGTGTTGCGCGCGGCGGCAGTGACTGCTGTTGCACTGCGTGTGCAAGCGCCTGCCAGAGGCTGAACTGGTTACGGCTAGCAATCTCGCGAATTTGCTCAATCGTGCGTTGTCCAATGCCGCGCGGCGGGTTATTGACGACGCGCTCAAACGCGACATCATCGGCATGATTAAGGCACAGCCGTAAATAAGCGATGGCGTCTTTAATTTCGGCGCGGTCAAAAAATCGCAGGCCGCCGTAGATACGGTACGGGATATCATTGCCGAGTAAGTTTTCTTCAAACAGCCGTGACTGCGCATTACTGCGGTATAAAATGGCGATGTCTTGGTGTAATCCACCACGCTCGATATGCATTTTGATACGCTCAATTACATAAGCCGCTTCGTCGTATTCGTTAAAAGCGGGATAAACATCGATTTTTTCACCATCGCCCGATTCTGTCCATAGGGTCTTGTCCAGTCGTCCACTATTTTTGGCAATGACGGCGTTTGCGGCGCGTAAAATATGCCCCGTTGAGCGATAATTCTGCTCTAATTTAATGGTGTTTAAGCGAGGGAAACGTTTTTCCAGATCCAGAATATGTTCGATTTTGGCGCCCCGAAAGGCATAAATCGACTGATCATCGTCACCTACGACAAGCAAATCAGTCGAATCAGTGACCAATAACTGGATAAAGGCGTACTGAATGCGGTTGGTGTCTTGGAATTCATCGACTAAAATATGTTGAAAACGAGTTTGGTAATGCGTGCGAATCATTTCGTGGTCGCGAATTAACTCGACGGTGCGTAGCAATAATTCAGTAAAATCCACTAGGCTGTTTTCGCGGCAGTGGTGTTCGTACTGTGCATAGATATGGACAATCCATTTTTCAATGGGGTGGTAAATAGCGCTTGTGTCAATGTCTGCAAGTCGCTTTCCTGCTTCTTTGTATTGGCTGATGGTATTGACAATTTGGCGCGCGCTGAGGATTTTTTCGTCGATGTTTTCTTGGCGCATCAGCCGTTTGACAAGGCGTAGTTGGTCGTCGCGATCAAGGATTTGAAAGTCGCGTATCAGCCCTGCGCGTTCATGGTGTGTCCGCAGTATGCGGTGGCAAATGCTATGAAAAGTGCCGACCCAACTGGTCGCTAAATTCGTACCGAGCATAGACTCAATGCGCGCGCGCATTTCACCCGCCGCTTTGTTAGTAAATGTAACGGCTAAGATGGAGTAAGGCGACGCGTTCTCAACCCCAATCAACCATGCAATTCGGTGAACTAGGACACGCGTTTTACCAGAGCCTGCCCCTGCCAAAACGCGTAACTTGCCGAGTGGGGCGGTGACCGCATCGCGTTGTGCTTCATTCAAGCCATCAAGTATGCTAGAGACATCCATGTTAGACGCGGTGAATCAACTGACAGGCGGTGATAATCGATGCGGCTTTGTTTAGGGTCTCTTCCCATTCGCTTTCGGGGTCGCTGTCATAAACAATCCCTGCGCCTGCTTGTACCATAAGCTTTTTGTCTTTGATAATCGCAGTGCGAATAGTGATCGCGGTATCCATATTGCCATTCCATGCAATGTAGCCAATCGCGCCGCCATAAATATTGCGCTTGACAGGCTCTAGCTCGTCGATGATTTGCATCGCACGAATTTTTGGCGCTCCTGATAAAGTGCCTGCGGGAAACACCGATTTAAAGACATCCATTGTGGATTTGTCATCCAGCACGTCACCAATGACGTTAGAGACAATATGCATGACATGAGAGTAGCGTTCGATGGCCATTTTTTCATCGACGTTGACTTTGCCTGGTTTGGCGATGCGTCCGATGTCATTGCGTCCCAAATCAATTAACATTAAATGCTCAGCGAGCTCTTTGGGGTCGTTGAGTAGGTCTTTTTCTAGTTGTAGGTCTGCTTCGTGCGTTTTTCCGCGTTTGCGTGTGCCTGCAATGGGACGTACTTGGGCTTGACGATTTTCAAAGCGAACCAAGATTTCAGGGCTGGCGCCGACAATGGTAAATTCGTCCAAATTCAGGTAGTACATGTAAGGCGATGGATTAAGTGTGCGCAATACGCGGTACAAATCCAGCGGTGATTCGTCAAAATCTAATGTCATGCGTTGCGATAAAACAATTTGAAAGGCATCGCCATCGACAATGTATTGTTTGGCTTTGGCAACGTTTTCTAAAAACACAGGTTTTGGGGTTGAGTAGTGTAGCGCAGGTGGGTTTTGCGGGGGCTGAGTGCTCAATGTCGTTGAGCTAGCAGGTAAGGGTTGCTTGATAGACGCTAGCAAGGTGTTAAGGCGTGCTTGTGCCGCTTGATAACTGGACGCATTTGGCTCGGCTAAGGTGATTAAGTAGGCTTTACCTAGTAAGTTGTCAATGACGATGACCGACTCAGAGCGGATAAGCACGACATCAGGGATGTTGAGTTCGTCAACTTGGTCGGCGTTAGCTAAGGCAGGCTCAATCAAACGAATCACATCATAGGCAAAATAACCGACTAATCCGCCCATAAATTCGGGTAGTCCAGGGACATGCTCTGGGACGCGATAGCGCGCCGTGACCTCATCGATATAGGCGAGTGGATCGTCGCAAGTCAGCGTGTTGGTGATTTGATGGTCGTCTATTTCATGAATTTGCTGTCCACGAATTTCTATGCGGTGGGGACTGGGTAAGCCAATCATCGAGTAACGTGCCCATTGCTCTCCGCCCTGTACAGACTCAAATAAGTAGCTATAGGGTGCATTGGCGACTTTTAGATATAGTGTTAATGCGGTGTCTAGGTCACAGAGGACAGACGTAAAAACAGGGATGCGGTTGTAACCCTGTTCGACATAAGTTGAAAAGTTTGAATATTCCATAAATGGCGTTAAGTTATTTCCAGATGAATGGGTGGGTTAGTGCTGGTGTTTGTTGCCTGTGTTTGTTGCATATTGACTATCTCAACAAGCCAGTTGCTTACGCATAGCGGCAATCACTGCGGCGTAGTCGGGTTGATTAAAAATAGCAGAGCCTGCGACAAAGGTATCCGCGCCCGCGTGTTTGATAGCCGCGATATTGTCAACTTTGATGCCACCATCAACTTCTAGTCGAATATGAGCGTCTACTTGTTGGATACGTCTGCGGGTTTGGGTTATTTTATCGAGCGTATGCGGTATAAATGATTGCCCACCGTAGCCAGGGTTGACCGACATTAACAAGACCATGTCTACGTAGGGTAATGTGTAGTCAAGTACCGATAAAGGCGTGGCAGGATTGAGCACCAATCCTGCTTTGCAACCTAGCGAGCGAATGAGTTGTAGGCTTCTGTCGACATGGCTGCTGGCTTCTGGATGAAAGGTGATATAAGTCGCACCAGCGGCCGCAAATTGTTGGATTAAATCATCGACAGGCGAGACCATGAGGTGGACATCAATCGGGGCGGTGATGCCGTAGTTTTTAAGGGCTTGACAGATGGGAGCACCAAACGTCAAATTGGGTACATAATGGTTATCCATTACATCAAAGTGGATAATATCGGCGCCTGCAGACAAGACATCGTCGACTTCTTGGCCGAGCCGTGCGAAGTCGGCGGATAAAATAGAGGGCGCAATCCAATCGTTATTTATCATGGTGATTTATGGTTAAGTGCTACGTAATGCTAAAAAGATACTATACAATATTTATCCTATTTATGCATCGTGAGTATTGAGAAATTCGTGTGAAAGAACGTTTTCGATTAAACCCAACACCAGGGCTACACCCAGAGATTACCTGGCGCCACGTTGACACAATTGATTCAACGAATGCCACACTGCTCGCAACCGATACGCCGCTACCGTATTTGCTGAGCACGGACTATCAGACCCAAGGGCGCGGGCAACGCGGTCGCGTGTGGTCGAATCCCGAAAAATCGCTGATGTTTTCGCTGGCGTTTGCCTTGCCTATTACGGCTGAAAAGTTGGCGTTGTGGCAATTAGTCGTTGCGTTGACATTGGTAGAGCAATTTTCTCAAACGGTTGATACACAAGCGTTTCGGATTAAGTGGCCGAATGATATTTATGTGAATGGTTCAGTAAATCGCCATCAACTGCCGAGTCATCCACTGCAGAGTCATCAACTGCTAGGCGAACCACTGTCGCAAAAAACTGCGGCGCAATGGGGAAAGTGTGCGGGGATTTTGGTTGAAAATCAGTTGGGCTTTCGTAACAAGGTGGTCACGGGTATTGGCATTAATTTAGCACCCGTTGCCCTGTCAGATACCCGTTATGCGAGTGGTTATGTTGATATTGGATGCGATAAATATATTTGGTTGGTGCAGCTTGTCAATAGCCTCTATGCCGCTTGGCAACGTTTTTGTGAAGCGCCTTACCTAGATGTGGCGGCGTATGCGCATTATGATTTGTTGGCAGGTAAAATGATTAGCGCAGTCGATTCAAAGACCAATCAGACGGTTGCTGGTGTTTGCCTCGGGGTAGATGCACAGGGTGCTTTGCATCTGTCGAATGAAACGGGGATACAGGTATTGACAGCGGCTCATCAAATACAGTGGGAGGAATAGCGATGCATGGCTTAATCGACGTAGGCAATACGCGGATTAAATATCTGCCTCACGCAGCAGTGGCTTTGAATGCTTGTCAGGATTACCAGGCCATCATGCACGACCAAGTTGACGTGCTGATTGAACACTTAGCGCAGCAAAATGTGAGTAAAATTACCATCGCCAGCGTGCGCGCCTTGCCCGTGACACAACGTCTTATTGATTGGGCTGCACACCATCAAATTACCCTACAAAGGGTGCAAGTCAACCCGACTTATTTGGCGGTTAATTACCGTCACGTAGACCAGTTTGGCGTTGATCGCTATTTAGGGTTATTAGCCGCCAAAGCGGTGCATCAGCAAAATTTTTGTGTTGTTTCGGCAGGCAGTGCCATTACGTTGGACTTTTTTGGACAGACCCACTTGGGCGGTATGATTTTACCGGGGATTGGCACGAGTTTGTCCTGCTTGCAGGAAAAAACAGGACTGGCATCGATTCGTGAACCTGATGCATTGCTCGGTAATGATACGGCAAGCAGCATTGGCGCGGGTATTTACCAAGGCTATTCGCGGCTTGTGGCGGCGAGTATTGCGGATGTGTCTGCGGCGTATCAGCAATCGTTTCAGGTGGTTTTAACTGGTGGTGACGCTGATTACATCGCTAAATACCTAACTAATGATACCACCAAGGACGCTACTGGCGCCACTAAGGACGCCACTAAGGGCGGATTACTTGCTAAGGTGACCATTAAGCCCAATCTCGTGTTTGAGGGGATGCACGTGTATTTGTCCATGATGGAAAACGGGGCGGTTTAGCCTGAATTTTCTATAGAAGATTTAACGAGTGAGCGCATTATGACATTGACAGAGTTACGCTATATCGTGGCATTGGAACAAACACAACACTTTGGACGCGCGGCTGAACGGGTGTTCGTCAGCCAGCCAACGCTGAGTGTTGGGATTAAAAAATTAGAAGCTGAACTTGGTGTGCAGATTTTTGAACGCTTAGCGCACAAGGCAATCCCCACGCAAGTGGGTAAACAAATTATCGAGGCGGCTAAGCAAACCCTAATGAATGCCGATACGATTCGCGCCATTGCTGAAGCGACACAAGGCGAGCTGGTCGGCAATGTTCACCTAGGTGCGATTTATACGGTGTGCCCCTATCTGTTGCCAAAGATGATTCCAGCATTACAACAAACCGCGCCTGAGGTTAAATTGTTTATTAAAGAAGCCTATACCCAACAGCTCATAGATGATTTGAAGGCGGGAGAGTTGGACGTGGCGCTGGTGTCGCCACCGATTCCTGATGCTAGCTTATTCGAGAGTCTGACGTTGTTCTCAGAGCCTTTTTACGTACTCATGCCCAAAGGGCATGCATTGGCAACTAAACAGGCGATAACAGCCGAAGCGCTTCGCGGAGAACGGGTGTTTTTGCTAGGCGGTGGCAACTGTTTTCGCGACCAAGTGTTAGAGGCCTGCCCAGGTTGCGAACAGCCTAGGTTGTTCGATAAAAATTGGGTACAAGGTGGTTCGTTAGAAACTATTCGGATGATGGTATCCAGCGGGTTGGGTATTTCGGTCTTTCCTGAGATGGCGCTAGTGCCTGATGAAAATATTGTCGTACGTCCTTTTGCGCCACCGATGCCACAACGCCAAATCACGTTGATTTGGCGTAAAAGCTTTATTCAACCGCAATTAATTAAAGCGATAGCGACCAGCGTTGTCCGCTGTCTAGGGCGTAGTGGTTAGGTTGGTTTTTCACTTTATTGCGCTGCGTATTTCGCCGCGTATCTCGCCGCGTGCGATTTCACGGATACGCGTATCGGTTAATTGCTGATAATCGACATTGAGTGCGTATTGGTTGCGTTGTGGATGGATTGGCAACACAAAGCCCTGCAATAAAAACGGGTGCAGCAATTCGAGCACTTGTCGTTGCGTTAGTTGGGTTTTGTGGATTAAGTCGTGCAAACTGACAGGGCCATTGCCTGCTTTGAAATTTGCGATGATGTGTTGCATTAGCATTGCCGCATAGTATTCGGTTTCGGCAGGATTGAGGCGGGACTGGGTTTGGGGCTTGAGCAAGCTGGGGAATTGCACAAAGTAGCCAAATAGCCCGCCAGAAAGGAATAAAACCCATAAAATATTAAGCCAAATCAGCAAAATAATCAAACTAGCAAAGCTGCTGTAAATAATAGAATAACTACTGCTAAAAATAATAATTTTCGTAAAAATAGCGGTAAGTGGTAGCCATAGCAAGGTACAAAACAAACCACCCGCAAATGCCGCGCGAAATTTAACCTGTGCATTGGGGATGGCGGCGTAGAGTATTGCGAGTAACAACGCAGTGATGATAATCGACACAGCTTTGGCCAAATAGCCTGAGATAGCCGCCCATAGTGGGTAAGCGGCAACTTGTTCAATCAACACATTTTTATGGAAAAATAGATTAAGTCCTAAGGCAATGGCAGAAATAATCACGGTAAGCATCATGGCACCGAGATAGCCAATGATTTGTATTCGAAACGGTCGGATTTGGTCAACATGCCAAATATGGTTTAAGGTGGCTTCTATTTTGCGAAATAGAGCAAAGATACTATAAAATAAAAAGACCAACCCCACGCCCCCCAAAACGCCCACGCGTGTGTTATCAACAAAAGCACGAATGTACTGCGCCACTTCAGTCCCTGCATTACCCATTGGTGCAAGCAAATCCAGTAATAACGATTGAAAGACGGTATCCATACCAAAAGATTTCAGTAGGGTAAACAGTATCGCCAGCAAAGGGATAATCGCCAATAGCGTACTATAGGTGAGCGATGCCGCCGATTGTTTTAGCCGTGAATGCCAAATAATACGCCATACCGCCAGACAAATTTTGGCAAATTTTAGTAGCCGTGTTTCGTGTTGTTGTTGCCAGAGTTGGTGCTCTAGTCGTTGGAGTAGTGTCATGGATAGCTGTGGTGGATTAGGTATGGTGGATTAGGTATGGTGGATACGTTAACCAAGCCTTTTGCGATGCTGGATTAATCTGTTAGGTTATTTTTATGTTAATCTTTGCGTTCATATTCGCCTTCGAGTATGTCGTTTGATTGTTGGCGGTCACCACGATGTGGCTGGTGTGGGTTGGATTTGCCCCAGCCAGTGTCGTCGATTTCTGCGTGTGCGGTGTGCGAAAAAAAATGGGTTGCTTGTAAATTGACATGGCGCTTGATGAATCCAATTAATCGTTCGCGCAGGGCAGGGATTAGCCCTAAAAAACCAACAATATCGGTTAAAAAGCCTGGGGTAATCAATAGCACGGCACAAATTAACAAAACAATGCCTGCAATCAGCGTATCCGAAGGCGCAGTGCGCTGTATTTGTTGTTTTTGAATGACGAATCGCCACTGTTTTTTGAGCTGCCAAGACCCAAGCATTGCGGTAAACACAATGATTAAAAACGTGTTGAAAAAGCCAATTTGATTGCCTACTTTTGCGATTAAAACGACTTCAATCGCAGTGACAACCAACATAAGTAAAAATAATCGCATGAAACCAAATCGAATGTAAAACGTATCTACATTCTAACCGAAGTTAATCATTAAGTTAATTAACTTGTGCCATTCATCGTGATTGAGTGTGATAAACTCAGTGCGATTATTTCTCGTATTACGGTGTTGTTTGTTGATTATTTCTTGTTATTTTTGTGATTCATGGGCGGCGATTTGTCATTGCTAACGGTGTTGTTTTTTAGGGTGTTGGTTTTGTTGTCTAGGCTGGGCGTGTCGGGACTGAGTTTGGCGAGGCTGGGCGTGTCGGGACTGGGCTTGGCGAAATTGGGCTTGGCGAAGTCGAGGTTACTAATACTGGCGACTGTCAGTCTAGGGTCTATGCAGACAGGGCTTGCACAGACGTCTGTGCTGCCTGCTGATACGGTTTTTGTACCAACGGTTGAAGCCGTGACAGAGAACCAATTGACATTGGCTATTTCGGTAAAACCCGGCTATTACGTGTATGCCAGTCGGATGTTTGCACTAACACTTAGTGATAAAAAAACGGGTAATCAACTGCTTGGTGACCAAGTCCAAGCAACGCCTACGGTAGGAAAAGACGATCCTTATTTCGGGCAACAAGCTGTGTGGATGGGTGGTGATGACCCCATTAGATTGACCTATCAATTGGCACCAGTCCAATCAGGCGTTGCAACGTTGGTATTGAAATACCAAGGCTGTGAAACAGGCGGGATTTGTTATCCACCGCAGGAGAAACAGTTTACTATCGCGGCAACCACTAAAACAGGCACTGCTCAGCCCAATTCTCAGGCCCGTATAGACGCTGGTACGTCGATTTTTACCACAACGCAAACAGGCGTTGCGTCTGCTAGTGCTTCCTCTGCCAGTACATCCTCTGCCGCATCACCCGCATCGTCATCGGTGGCACAAGCCACGACGACAACGGCGTTGTTTGACCGAACGGCATCGGCTGCATTACTGGGCGAAGACGAAGCGTTTTCTGTCTATTTGGACGCAATCGATGCAACAACGTATGCATTACGTTGGCAGGTTGCGCCTGCGTATTATCTCTATCGGGATAAAACGTTCGTTGATTTGCTAGGGGATGCGCGAATTATCAACGTGGCATTTAGCGAAGGTGAGATACACGAAGATGCGTTTTTTGGTCAGCAAGTCGTTTATCGCGACAACGCAGCACAAGTGACGTTAACCCTAGATCGACCACTGACCGATTTTAGGTTAAACATACAATTTCAAGGCTGTGCAGACGTAGGCGTTTGCTATCCTGTGACGGCACGACAAATGACGATTGTGGACGGGCAAAGCATTGACCTGAAGCCAGTAGATAGCGTGACCAATGGCTCAGTTAATCGTGCAGGCGGTTTAAGCGGCACGGATAGCACAGGGGGTATTGGCGCGAGTCGTTATTTTTTAGCGGATACCTTGAAGCAACAAGTAGTGCTGGGGGTTGTCTTGTTATTTGTTGCTGGATTGGCGCTGGCGTTTACCCCTTGTGTGCTGCCCATGCTGCCCATTTTGATGGGAATTATCACCAATCAACGTCAAGTCACCCGTAAAAAAGCGGGCATATTAGCCTTCGCCTATGCATTAGGTGTCGCGGTGATGATGGCGGTGTTTGGTTTGATTGTTGCGGCAACGGGTATTAACTTGCAAATCATTTTCCAGCAGCCGATTTGGTTGTTGTTGTTTGCGGGGCTTTTTATTGCCATGGGGCTTGCGATGCTGGGCGTGTTTTCGATTACGACACCTGGCATCATTCAGCAACGCGTGATTGGTTGGCAGCAACGCCTGCAAAACGCTAATGTGTTTAGTTTGTTTATCATCGGTGCGTTATCGACGTTGATTGTGGGGCCTTGTGTCGCACCACCACTGATTGCGATTTTGGCGTTTATTAGTGTGACCAACGATAGCGGATTGGGGGCGTTGTATCTGTTTTCACTCGGCATGGGGATGAGTTTGCCGCTGGTTGCCTTTGCGACGGTGATGCCCGTGATACCCAAAACAGGCGCGTTATCGCGATTGATTACGCGATTGTTTGCGCTACTGATGTTTGGTGTGGCGATATGGTTAATGAGTCGCTTGCTGTCGGGTGGCGTTGCTTTGGCTGTGTGGGGTGTGTATCTATTGGTGGTTGCCACGGTTTTGTGGCATCATGGGCTCAGCCGCGTTTGGATTAACTATGCCACCAATGCCATAGCGGTTGGCGTGGCTGCGATTGGTGTGGTCTGGCTAATCGGTGGATTGATGGGTAACAGCCATCCGTTGAAGCCGCTGACAAAACTACATTATCCCGAATTTGTTTATGTGAATTCGATGGATGATTTGATGCAGCAGCTTGTCACCGTCAGCGGCGATATTGATAAAGATGCCAGCAATGCTTCAAGCGTGAGTACTAGTAGCGCCAGTGGTTTGGTGATGCTTGATTTTTATGCGGATTGGTGTGTTGCTTGCCAAGAAATAGAGCATATAACGCTAACCGATCCTATCGTGCATGAAGCCCTAGACGGCGTGACGCTACTAAAACTTGATATCACACAGACAACACCCGCCCATCGTGAAATGATGCGGCAGTTGCATTTGATTGGACCGCCTGCCATGCTGTTTTTTGACCAAACACAAGAAATTAATCAAGCCCGTCACATTGGCGTGATTTCAGCGGTAGAATTACGCGATAAAATCCAGCAACTGAAAACACGCGCCGAGCCGTAAAATCACCATTGTGGCAGTGCAATGTGTGGCAGATGAATTTTGCTAGATGGATTTGTCAGATGGATTTGTCAGATGGATTTGTCAGATGGACTGGCGTTTGACGGTAAAATGCCAACTTTTTTTAATGTTGTTAAGTGGTTTTGATGAAATGACACATAATTCATGCGCTTGCCACACTGCTGACACGATTGATTGTTATAATTGACCACGTAACTCAGAGAAGTCTCCAATCAGTTCTGAAATTTTGCCCATCGTTTGATGGGCTTTTTTTTGTTTTATTGGTAGGTGGCGTGGATATAGTGACTAAGATACAATACTGAAATTAGCTTCCTATTTAGGCACAGTTTTGTATTAATATTAACGTAATAGATTTAGGCGATAATAGAAATGATAAAGAGAATACTGGTAATAGGCGTACTTGTTTTGAGCGGTCAGCAATTGAGTTACGGAGAGGAAAGTGTGAGAGAAAGAAAAGTGACAGCGCCATGGATAACTGAACGTCAACTGCGTTTCTATGAGAGTTACGGAGGCGGTAATGTGAGAGAAAGAGAAGTCACAGGAACAGGGTTGACTGAACGTGGACTGCGCGCCTATAAAAACTCAATAAAGCGGCTGGATCTGGCTTCGGAGTGGGTCATACAACATGGCGTACAGCAGTACCAACAATTAGGCGGTAAAGAGCCGTTAGAAGATAAACTAAAAAAAGATCTCGGAGTAAGTTTACGTCATGCTTATGTTGAGGCTGATCGCTACGTTGATGGCTTTTGGCTAGTGGGTGTCGGTGAATGGGGCGTGTTGAATTTATATAGAGCGCCTTATGAGGGACATTTTTACGAATTTTGGTTTGTGTTGTCGTTTGAGAGGTCGGTAGCTAAATGGCCATATAATGAAGCCACTAAGCCGGCTATTAAGCCGTTGACGACCTTTTATGTGACAAAAACAGATGCGATTTATGGTCAGCGCGAAATTCTAGAAAGGAGTGAGCAGTTTATTCCGTCATATCAACTGCCAGATGGTCATCTGATTGAATTCCCGCAGGACGATGCATCCCTGCTGATGGAATTAAATCCTTGGAATTACCCCGATAGCTATAAAAACACGACGCTAGACGATAAAAAAATTGTTTGGGATACCGCTAAGGAAAAGTACGTGTTTGAGGAAGATGCAAGTTTTTGGGATAAATTGTTCCGTAGTCAAAATTAGTTTGTTGGTTAGCGTGTGTTTCAGTAATGGATTAGAGTTATATAATAATTCCTTTAATTTTTTTATGCTGAATGATTTAAATAAATGAAAAAAAAGAAAATATAAAGCGCAGGCTTGATATATTAGTCACTTGGATTTTTTCTTTGGCTTTTGTCTCGATTATATTTTTTGGGTTGTTCGCTATTTTCGGTAGTGTTCTTCGTTTTGGTAATGCCAAATATCATGATGAGGTTGAGGAATATAAATCTTTTAAAGCTACCCATTATTCAGCGGAGGGAGTGGAATTTCCTTTGATTGACTATAAAAACAAATTGATTAGCCTGCTGGAAGTAGCAGGAATGGATGAATTTCCAGTTTCATTTGATAGGATGAACGTCGCTGGTAGATATAAGCGACAGTATTGGTTTGGGTTCAAGAAAGAGGGCGTGCCGTATGGCCGTATTACTCTAAATTTGGCAATGAATGTGAATGCTGATAAAGCTGGAGAACCAGCAACTATATTTAACTCTACAATAGATTTTCTGACTAGCACTGGCTATTCAGCAATAGAGGCGGATGAATTGATTAAAAGTGTAATCCATATGGCGGATAGCGAATTTGGATTGGAATACTATCCATTGAAATTAGGTTATGCGCCAAAATTCTATAAAAGAACTGACATTCAAAGTACGTTACAATCAACGGCTAATTTGGATACAATTGCATATTTTGAACGCATTAGATCAACTTTAAAAACGCGTGGAATAAAACACATCAAGTCAGTCCGCAAGCCTACAGTCTCAAACGCTGATTATTTTGATATAACTGGAATTATGGGGGATGGTGAGGAGTGCATAAATCTTTGGCTTAGTGTAAATAGAAATCAAAAAAATAGAACTATGGACACGTTAGAAAATTATTCTTTATCGTCTAGTATCCGCGTTAATACTGACGAAAATTGCTCTAACGCCAAGGCGGATGCATTGATGGCAGCACTTCTTTCGATGGCAGAAACAGAGTTTGGATTAAAGTACAACTTGTCTCATTCAGAGGGTGCTGAAGAAAAAAACCAGCATTGACTGCTAGTTAACGCCAATAATGTTTCCTAATGTACGATTAATTTGTTTGCATTTCGCTAGACTAAATCGAGTCTAACTGCTATAACTAAGCCTATTATGTTTTACTAAAATTTAAGCCATCATTCATCATTTTGCTATTTCGTCATTTCGTCATTTCGTCATTTCTTTATTGCGAAGTGAGAAAATCAATAAAGGTAGCGGTAGCGGCAACGGCAACAATAACAATAACGGTAAATTAGCATGCAACATCCTGATATGATGCCACAAAACAAGGCGCTGGCTGGGCAAGGTAACTCTGCTACAGAATTTAAACTGGGTATATTTCTGGTCGCCGCCGCTGCAATTGTATGGAGTTTTGGCGGGTTTTTTGGACGCATTGTTACGGTTGAAGATAGTTGGACAGTCATATTTTGGCGCTCAGTGTGGGCCAGTTTATTTTTATTGGCCTTTATGTTGGTACGTGATAAGCCTAAAGGCACGGTTAACATTTTTCGCACGATGGGCTGGCCGGGGATTTGTGTTGCATTATGTTTTGCCTGCGCCTCGACGTCTTTTGTTGTGGCACTACAATATACAAGCGTTGCCAATATTCTGCTCATACAAGCAGGTGCGCCATTATTGGCGGCCTTGATTGCTTGGATTTTATTTCGTGAAAAAGCAAGCCTACCAACATGGATTGCCATATTCGTGGTTATTTTTGGCGTCAGTATTATGGTGTCAGAATCCTTTGCTGGGGAAGTTTCACCAATAGGGGATTTACTCGCCTTAATCTTAACTTTATGCTTTGCTATTGCGACTGTAATTACACGGCGATATGCGCATGTACGAATGTTGCCTGCGGTTTGTTTAGGCACGATGATAGCGGCAGTATTGTCTGGTTTTATGGCTTCTTCATTAGTTACCAGTGCCTATGATGCCGGAATTTTGGTGGCCTTTGGTGCATTAAACTTAGGCCTTGGTTTGGCGCTATTTGTTACTGGCGCACGGCTATTGCCTTCACCAATAGCCGCACTAATCAGCACCGCAGAGCCGATGCTCGGCCCACTTTGGGTATGGATATTATTAAATGAAACACCAACGAAATTCACTTTAATCGGCGGTGCAATTATATTGATTGCTATTTTAGCGCACTTAACCTGGCAGTTAATTCATCACCGCCGCGTTATGGTCGTGGCAACACCCAACTAAGCATTGCAATAACAGCATTGCTACCAAATTCAGTGTAATTAACTATTTTTTGTGACTAGATATCGGCGTAGTGTTGGCTAGATCCTACCCAACGGTTGACTAATTTATCAGCCAAAACAGGGTCGTGCGCGACGATGTGCTGGGCGATGGGGTAGGTAATAGCAATCCAAGCCTCGTCTCGTGTTAAATCAGCAATACGAAAGTGCATATCGCCAGTTTGTTTAGTGCCCAAAATTTCCCCTGCACCACGTATGTCTAAATCGGCTTTGGCGATAGCAAAGCCATCATGATTTTCACGGATGACTTGTAGGCGTTTTTTGGCGTTGTCGCTGAGGGGGGCTTGGTACAGTAAAACACAGTAAGATTGTGCTGAGCCACGACCGACACGGCCTCTGAGCTGATGCAATTGTGCAAGCCCAAACCGCTCGGCACTTTCAATCACCATCAGCGACGCATTGGGCACATCGACGCCCACCTCGATAACGGTGGTGGCGACCAGTAATTGAATTTCATTGGCTTGGAATTTGGCGATAATGGCCGTTTTTTCGTCGCTATTAAGCCGCCCATGCAACAGCCCAACCGTCATGTCAGGTAGTGATGCAGACAATTGCTGATAGACGATTTCAGCGGCTTGTGCTTGCAACGTGTCTGATTCGTCAATCAGCGGGCATACCCAGTAGACTTGTTGACCCGCATGGATGATATGTTGAATGCGATTAATTAGGGTTTCACGCTGGCCTTGTGGCAATAATAGGGTTTCAATGGGCTGGCGTCCTGGGGGTAATTCATCAATAATTGAAGTGTCTAAATCCGCATAAAATGTCATCGCTAGTGTTCTGGGTATCGGGGTGGCGGTCATTACCAGTAAATGTGGGGTATCACCGCTACGCGCTTTGTCTCTGAGTTGCAGCCGTTGGTGTACGCCAAAACGATGCTGCTCATCAATGACAACCAGTGCTAGCTGGTCATAGATGACATCGGCTTGGAATAGCGCATGGGTACCAATGATGAGTTGCGCCTCGCCGCTTTGGATGGCAGCGAGTGTTTCGCGGCGTTGTTTGGCCGTGGCTTTGCCCGATAGCCAAGCGACGGAAACGCCCAGCGGTGCTAAATAGCGTTCGGCTTGTAAGTAGTGTTGTTCAGATAGGACTTCGGTGGGCGCCATAATGACAGCTTGCAAGCCGTTGGCCGTGGCTTGTAACACCGCAGTCAATGCGACCAAGGTTTTGCCCGAACCCACATCGCCTTGTATTAAGCGATGCATGGGTTTGTTGTGCTGTAAATCGCTAAAAATATCATCGATGACGCGACCCTGTGCGCCAGTCAGCGCAAAAGGCAGTGAAGCGATAAGCCGTTGGTATACAGCGTGATTTAAGGTAAATGCAAGGGCATTTTCCGATTGATGGGCGATTTTTTGACGCAGCAACGCTATTTGCTTACCGAGCAATTCATCAAAGACTAACCGTACAAGGTTTGGGTTATCAGGTGATAGCAATGCGTCTAGCGATTGGCCAACGTGTGGCTGATGAATGGCGATTAAGGCCGTGTTTAAATCAGGCAGCTGGTGCGTTGTGCGTATGGGTTCGGGCAAGTCAAGCAGTGGTTCATGGTGTAGACAATTAAGCGCCAGACTAATCCAGCGTTGGATTTTTTTGGTGCCGATTCCCAAAAGGCTAGGGTAGACTGGGGTTAATGCATGAGTGAGTGTGATGGGCTGCTGTGGTGTGATGACTTGGTATTCTGGGTGCATCATTGCCCAGCGTTGATTGCCACTGTTGATTTGTGCTTGACCATAGACTAACAACTGGGTTCCCACAGTTAAGTGCTGCGTTTGTTGTTTGCCAAATTGAAACAGGCGAATGGTCAGCCACCCTGTGTCGTCTTGGGTCTCCATAACAAACATGCGTCTTTGCCCATATTTAATCCCGGTTGAGACAATCGTGACGAGGACTTGAGCGTCTTCCCCGTAGGTTAACTCGGATACAGGGGTAATTTGGGTGCGGTCTTGGTAGCGCAGGGGCAGAATGAATAATAAATCGCTGATGCGGTGAATATCACGTTTGTGTAGCTTTTCTGCCACCGCAGGCCCGACACCGGGTAATTGTGTAATCGCGTCGCTTAGTTGGTGTGTGGGGTGGTGTGCTGATTGGCTAGGCGTTGATTGGCTAGGCGTTGATGGCTTTTTTGGCATGTTTTTTGTGTAATTATTTTAGTGCCTGTTGATAAGTCGCGAGACAACGTGCGCGTGCGGCTTTATGGTCAATAATGGGGCTGGAATAATTGGCCGTGTTATATTCAGGCACCCAACGGCTAATATAACATAAATTGGCATCAAATTTTTGTGCCTGTAAATGCGGGTTAAAGATACGAAAGTAAGGGGCAGCATCGACACCGCATCCAGCCGCCCATTGCCAATTGCCCACGTTGCTTGCTTGCTCATAGTCGTGGAGTTTTTCGGCAAAATACGCCTCTCCCCAACGCCAATCAATCAGTAAATGCTTGCATAAAAAACTGGCAACGACCATGCGCACACGGTTATGCATGTATCCTGTGGCGTTTAATTCTCGCATACCTGCGTCAACGAGTGGGTAGCCAGTCGTGCCTTGGCACCATCGCGCAAAGTCTTGTTCGTTATGGCGCCATGCAACGGCCTCATATTTGGCATGAAAGCACTGTGTCGTTGTGTGTGGGAAATGCCACAAAATTTGCATAAAAAACTCACGCCAAATGAGTTCATTCTGAAAAATATCAGCGTGGTATTGTTGTGCTTTTTTCATGACTTGGCGGATGCTAATCGTGCCAAAGCGCAAATGGGGGCCTAAATGTGAGGTTGCATCTTGCGCGGGGAAATCACGCGTTTCACCGTAATGCATCAGGACATCATCACTAATGTCATAGGTGCGAATGCTTTCAATATGAGTGCCCTCAGCGCAAATATTCTGCGCCGTGTTGTCGGCGTTAGGCGTGTTAGTCATCGCGGTAAAGCCCATGGATGCTAAACTCACCGATGGATAGTCGGCGAGCGTGGCCCAATTCGTTGTCGGGATGTGATTATTCATATCCGTGTCGGCGTTGTAGGCACTGGTTGCCCATTGTTGCGCCAATTGTTGCCGCCAGCATTTCATATAAGGGGTATAAACCGTGTATGGGCTTTGGTCGGTTTTGACGACTTCGTGGGGCTCAAAAATGACGTGATCTTTGAATGTGTGAAAGGCGATGTGATGTTTGTCTAAATAGGCGGCGATGCGATTGTCGCGTTGGCGTGCATAGGGTTCGTAATCACGGTTGGCATAAACCGCGGTAATGGTCATTTGCTGACGCAGTTGCTGAAAAATTGATAATGGATCACCGTGGTATCGGGCAATGCCACTGCCGTGATGTTTGGCTAAATAGGCATGCATTTGTTGCAAGCGTTGATGGATAAAGCGCACGCGCGCATCGTTTTGTGGGAGCGTTTTTAGGATATGCGGGTCAAAAATAAAAATCGGCAGTACAGCAGATTGCTGTGATAATGCGGCGTTTAGTGCCGTATTGTCGCGAAACCGCAAATCTCGACGCAACCAAACAATCGCAACAGCGGGCTTGGCAGTCTGTAAATGAGCTTGTGCGTGAGATTGTGTGTGAGATGTTGTGTGAGAGGATGGTTGCTTACGGCGGTTCATGATGGATGATTTAGTTAAACCCAGCAATGTAGGCATTGAGCGAAATCGCAATAGCAAGCCAAATAAGGTAAGGCAACAGTAGATAGCGCCAGTGGGTTAATGCAGGTCGCGGCGCATAAATAAAAAATACGCCAATACAAAAAAACAACGCCACAATAACCGCCAAGGCGAGAATGACCCAATGCTGGCTGAAAAAAATAAAGTTCCAGATGACATTAAGCCCCCAGCTGATAGCGAAAAGCAGTACCCAGCGGTTACTGGCAGGCAACATGATCAGCCGAGTTAGGTAGATGGAAAAGCACAGCATAATCAGCGACCAAGCTGCGCCAAACACCCAGCCTGGTGGTGTCCATGGTGCTTTGTTTAGTGCTAAATACCAATCGGACTGAGGGCCGTCAGCCATTGCCCATGCGCCTATGGCTAGACCCGAAAAATTGAGGATTAAAAACCCGACGAGGTAAAAAAAAGCGATTAATAAAGGATGGTTGCGTTTCATTAGTTTATTGGGGGGTGGATGGTTGGATGAGTGGCTGGACGAGTGGCTGGTTTAAATATGCCACAGAAATAAGCTGTAGTAAATGGCTGTAGTAAATAAGCCGTGGCAAATGAGCCACAATGGACTGATTGATCTGCTTGTGATTAGAATAGTTAGATTAGTTAAATCAGCCCATTGTGCTCAAATGATGGGTATCGTCATGTTGGCTTATTTACTATGGGTTAGCTGCCTAAATCCAAAATGGCTTCCATTTCGACTTCTGCGCCCTTGGGGATGCCAGCCACTTGCACGGCGGCACGCGCGGGATACGGGGCGGTGAAATACTGTGCCATGATGTCATTGAGTATCGCGAAATTGCCGAGATCCATCACAAAAATATTGACCTTAATTACTTGGTCCATGGTGCCTCCTGCGGCTTCGACGACGGCTTTGAGGTTTTGAAATACTTGGTGAGTTTGTGCTTCAAATCCTTCTTTTAGTGTCATGGTCTCTGGGTCTAGTGGGATTTGGCCTGATAAAAAAACTAAATTTCCTGTGCGCACAGCCTGTGAATAAGTGCCAACAGCAGCGGGGGCATTAGTGGTTTCTATGATTTGTTTCATGTAATATCCTCGTTTAAGTGGTTAGGGTGTAGGTTAGTGGTTAGGGTGTAGGTTAGTGGTTAAGTCAGTAGATTCGTGTAATGACGGCTGGCTTTTATGGGTTAATTTTTTTACCAACGGTAACGCACTCAGCTGAAACATAATATGCTCTAGCTGCACCAGCGATTGTACTTTGATGATAAAGGTCATGCTAACTTCTGCACGCTGCATATCATTGGGTAGCTCAACGCTCACGATATTGGCGGCGCATTGGCCAAAGACGTCAGCGACTGAGGCGAGCGCGCCAGGTTGGTTGAATACCTGCGCGGTGATTGTCGTGGTTAGCCCGTCTTGGTCGAGAAGGTGTTGCAAATCGTTTAAGGTTTGTTTTTTGCCGACTTCATCGAGCGCGATTTTTCGCAGGAGTGCTTTGCGCTTAATGCCGCGCTTTTTGGCGACTAATTTGAGTAACGCTTTTAGGTTAGCGTAGGTAAAGCCGCGCTGAGCCAAGTATCTTTCTAATTCACTGTGCCCGAGTTTCTCTAAGTCTGATTCAGGTAGGCTATTAAAATAATGCCTGATGGCTACCCGTGCGCGTGCGGTTTTGACGACCTGTAGCCAGCGACAATCTGGGTGTGCTGCAGCTTGGGTGAGGACTTCGACGGTTTGTCCATTGTTTAGCGTAAACGTTAAATCAACGTCAATGCCATTGACCTTGGCGGCGCTCAGGTGGTTGCCTAAATCGGTATGAATGTGATAAGCAAAATCAATGACCGTCGCGCCAACAGGCAAGGCGATGGGCTCGCCTTTGGGGGTAAATACTTGGATGTCGTAGCCCGTTAAATCGCGTTTGATGGCCTCGTAATAATCCAATGAACCCGACGTATAATTACGCAAGTCTTTGAGATTAACCAACCAGCGACGAATGGATTTGTCTCGTGGTGGTTGGTTGGTGTTGGGTTGCTTTGCAGTGATTTTTTCTTGGTTATGCTGTCGCCAAATGGCAATGATGCCAGACTCAGCAATGGCATGCATGGCTTTGGTGCGGATTTGAAAGTTAATGACCCGACGGTCTTTGGTCAGTGCCGAGGTATGAATAGATTGATAGCCATTGGCTTTGGGTGAGGCAATGTAATCAGTGAGTTTTTTAAAAACAGGGGGGTAGATTTGATGAATGATACCGAGTACACGGTAACAGTCGTCGATATTTTCGGTTAAGATAATAAACGGAATACTCGCGTTTTCTAGCGGTCGTCTTGTGAACCGACTTTTCTGTAGTTTTTTATAGATATTGAGCAAGTTTCGCCGTCTTTTACGGACAGAGGCAGCAAGATTAGCGAGTTTAAATTGTTGTTGCAGGGTTTGAATGACTTGGTTGGCTGTGTTTTCCCTAGTTTCGTTGTCGGTGAGTAGTTTGCAAATGGTATTATAACGCCATGGATTAACGTGCTTAAAGGCGAGTTCTTCCATCTCAGTTTTAAAAACATACATCCCCAAACGAGTGGCAATAGGGACATAAACATCCAGTGTTTCTTGGGCAATGCGTGCGCGTTTTTTGCTGGGTAGTGCGTCCAGCGTTTGCATATTGTGTAGTCGGTCAGCAAATTTAATCATCACAACACGCGGGTCGGCTTCCATTGCGCTGACGAGTTTTTCAAAGGTTTGTGCTTGTAGCACTTGTGGTGAAATTGATTCGTTTTTTTCAAGCTTACTGACGCCATCAACCAGCGCGGCGACTTCTTCGCTAAAATGTTGAATTAACGTTTTTTTGCTGATGGGTGTGTCTTCGATGACATCGTGCAAGATAGCAGCCTGTAAAACCGCGATATCGAATTGCACTTCGCTGGCGAGGATTTCTGCTACTTTGATAGGGTGGCAAATGTAGGGCTCGCCAGAGTGACGTGTTTGGGTTTTATGCGCTGTGGCCGCAAAAAAGCAGCAATCGATGAGTTGCTGCTGCTGGTCTGCGTCAAGATAGTCGCTCTGCGCAATGAGCTGAGTAATGCTTGTCGTGATGGCGTCTAATCCATCGAGATCAGGGTCATAAAATAGGGCATCACGGTAGCGCATTGTTCGTCTATTGATGAGGCTATTGATGAAGCTATTGATGAGGCAGGGTTAGAATAATTCCTCAAGATGGTCTGCTTGGTTTAAGATTTCATCGACTGTTTTTTTACCTTCGGCAATTTCGCGTAGCGCGATTACCGTTGGTTTGTCTTTGTCCTCTGGTACCAACGATTGTCCACCTTTGTTGATTTGGTGAGCGCGCTTGGATGCCGCTAAAATGATTCTAAAACGATTGTCAGTAGGGGACTGTAAGCAGTCTTCGATTGTAATTCGTGCCATAGGTGATTTTCCTCATTCAATAAAAATAACGCGATAAATAACGCGGTGATGTAATTAGTTGTACCTGTCAATTAAAGGGACTTAATTGCGCTATAGGTCAATGCCAAAGACACACAATATGGGCCTGTAATATAAGCCTGTACAGACAATGAAACAAATTATCACGCCAATCTACTGTGCGAAGCCGCGATGCCAAACCACTACGCCAAGCCACTACGCCAAGCCACGATGCCAACTGCATCACAGGTTACAGGCTCTGTGTGTCAAAAAGCCGATAACCATAGATGATACCTTAGTCGCTCAAAAACATCACGCGTTTTTCAACAATTTAATCTCGAATTTAATCTTGATAGTGTCTGATGAGTATCAATTGGGCGGGTTGCTGGATAGCGCTGCCGCTTATGTTTTGGGTGTTAGGTGTCACGCATTAGGTATTAGCATTAGGTATTAATTAGGCATTAACATGAGGCATAAAAAAAGAGACACACATACTTAATTTCGTCATGTCTCTTTTGCCAAGTAAGTTCTGGCGAATGTCATCGTTTGCACCAACTAGTTTGCCACACTAAATGATAAATTCAAGCTAAATTATCAAAATATTTACCAAAATATCGGTTATTTTTACAGGTTGATAAGATCTATTTGTTTGAAATATAAGGTTATTTTTAGTGATTTTGGGTGGTGTTTGGGCGTTTGGGCTGATTTTTTTATGGGTAGCGGTATTATAAAGGCATCGAGGGGCATCAAGGTGTTGCAAGGCTACTGTGTTGCAAAACTACTGCGAAATTGCTGTAAAACTGCTATAATACGAGGTTGTTGATAATCGGTGGCGCATTGATTAGTCAGCGTTGATTAGTATGCGCTGATTAGTATGCGTGGTTCGCCTGTTCGTTAAAGACATTAAGTAGTGCATTGAGTAGCGCATTAAGGTGCTAATAAGTGCTAATAGGCGCTAAAAGTCACGCAATTGCTGCGCCATCATTGAGGTAAATAACATTATGCATCAGCCAAGTAACAGTCCCGCCAATCAAGCTGCCTTTGACCGCGCTTGTCAATTTATACCCGGTGGTGTGAATTCGCCCGTGCGTGCGTTTAAAGGGGTTGGCGGCACGCCTGTTTTTATCCGTGCCGCAGACGGGGCGATGTTGACGGATATTAGTGGTAAACAATATATCGATTATGTCGGCTCTTGGGGGCCGATGATTCTAGGGCATGCGAATGAGTCCGTGCTGCGCGCGGTACGAGAAATCATGCAATATGGTTTGTCATTTGGCGCACCAACAGAAATCGAAACGCAGCTAGCCGAAAAAATCGTCAGTCGTATCGCGAGTGTTGACTCGGTTCGTATGTGTAACTCAGGGACAGAGGCCACGATGTCAGCTATTCGTTTGGCGCGGGGCTTTACGCGTCGAAATACGCTGATTAAGTTTGAAGGCTGTTACCACGGCCACTCGGATGCGCTATTGGTAAAAGCGGGGTCAGGGATGCTGACGCTTGGGGTGCCAACATCACCTGGCGTGCCTGCGGACGTGGCAAAACACACGCTCACCCTGCCTTATAATGACCCTGATGCGCTGCTGTCGGCGTTTGAACAGTTTGGCGATGAGATTGCGGCCGTTATCGTTGAGCCAATTGCAGGCAATATGAATCTAATCGTACCCAGTGATTTATTTATACAAACGATACGCCAGTGCTGCGATCGCTACGGCAGTGTATTCATTGCCGATGAAGTAATGACGGGTTTTCGGGTAGCAAAAGGCGGTGCAGCTGAGTATTTGTCATTTACCCCTGACCTAATCACGTTTGGTAAAATTATCGGTGGTGGTATGCCAGTTGGTGCATTCGGTGGGCGACAAGAGATAATGAACCACTTAGCGCCGATTGGTGGTATTTATCAAGCTGGCACGTTATCGGGTAATCCAGTTGCTATGGCGGCGGGATTGGCGACATTGACAGGGACTGAAATCGAGGGGTTTTATCCGCTGTTGGCTGAAAAAACCGATTACTTGGCAGCAGGGTTGCGCCAAGTGGCCAAAGACAATGGGCACTCACTGTTGGTTAAAAATGTTTGCGGTATGTTCGGTCTGTTTTTTACAGAAGCCACCTCGGTCGATACGTTTCAAGCAGTGATGGCCTGTGATAATGAAAAATTCGCACGATTCTTTCACGGCATGCTGGCGCATGGGGTTTATCTGGCGCCATCGGCTTTTGAAGCGGGGTTTGTTTCGATTGTCCATGACCGTGAAATTTTAGATAAAACGATTGAGATTGCCGATCAAGTCTTTAAGTCGCTATAGTTACCATAGTCGCTATAGTCACGATAGCAGGGATAGTGGGGCTGGTAGAATTTGGACTGGTTGTCGCAGCGGGGCAGGTTGATACCGTTGCTTACAGTAATTAAACCGCGCTTGTCGGTTTTTACTTGGTTTTTGTGGATAATGTCTGTATAATTGCGTTTTTTTAATCCCATTTACATTAATTTTTATAGGTAGAATAGTTTATGCCCACAGTTAAAGTACGAGATAACGAACCTTTTGATGTCGCACTCAGACGCTTTAAGCGTTCTTGTGAGAAGGCAGGAATTTTATCAGAGGTGCGTGCTCGTGAGTTTTTTGAAAAGCCTACGCAGGAAAGAAAGCGTAAAAAATCTGCAGCAGTCAAGCGTAATGCGAGACGAATTAAACTGGAAAAGAAGCGTTTCGAAAGATTGTATTAACAGATTGTATTAATTAATACATCACGCTAGGCTCCACGGCATTAGCTTCACGACTGATTTTTGTTGGCTGCCTGATTGGCTGGTAGGTTCGTTGGCTGACTGGGGCATTGGGTATTGCTTACGGTAGTTGTTGCGGTCGTTTACTGTAATGGCTACCTTAGTTGTTTGTTTTCTTATCCGTGTTGTCAAAGGAGCGCCTGAGCAGACAGCTTAACTGTTTGTTAATAAATCGAATAGCCAGTATTCTGTGAGGCGCTTTTATGGGGTGGCTGGTGGTGACTGGCAGTGACTGATTGTTTTCTCTTTGTAATTGGTTAATTAGATTTGGTTAATTTGTAAACGATAGCAACCTAACGCCACAATATCAATGACAGTATATCAATGACAGTAAAAGAAACGCTAAAAACTGCGACAATATCGGCAATGAAGGCTGGTGAAAAAAGTCGCCTTCTTGTTCTTAGAACTGCATCAGCGGCGATTAAGCAGTGCGAAATTGACACGCAAACGACATTGTCTAGTGATGAACAGCTTGCCGTAATCGCGCAGTTAATTAAGCAAAGAAAAGATTCAGAGGCACAATTTCGGCAAGCCAATCGGCTCGATTTGGCGGAAAAAGAACAGGCTGAAATAGCGGTGTTGACTGAATTCTTACCCGCGCCCTTGAGCGAGGCAGAAATCCACGTGCTGATTGACGCAGCAATTGAACAAACCGCGGCAACAGGTGTCGGTGATATGCGCCAAGTCATGGATTTGTTGAAACCCAAGCTGCTCGGTCGTGCTGACTTAGGGCAGGTCAGCCAATGGGTTAAGTTACATTTGAGTCGCCTGACGTAAAAGGGATATAAAAAGTAAAGTGGCGTAAAAAGCGACGGCTGCAGTGTTGTTAGCCCCGTTAACAAGTCTGATGCAAAGCTAGATGCCACGCTAGATGCCACGCTAGGTGCGGCGTTTGAAAGTGGTTATCGAAAGCAGTTATCGAGAGCAGTCAGGAATAGACATTGAGTGCTTAATGGATAACGGGTTTGTTTCTATGGGTGGTTGTTTTTTTAATAATGATTTTCAAGGAGTGACGAAATAACTTCAGCCGCAAAATGACCTCAACCGTAAATCAACAGCGACCTTTAAATACTTTGTGAAACGCATTGCCAATAATTTTATCGATGAATTACTCAGCCATGTTGATATTGTCAATGTGGTTGATTCGCGTGTGTCACTTAAAAAAGCGGGGCGTAATTTACAGGCTTGCTGTCCTTTTCATGATGAAAAAACGCCTTCATTTACGGTGTCGCCGACTAAGCAGTTCTATCACTGTTTTGGTTGCGGTGCGTCTGGTAATGCCATCCGTTTTGTGATGGAGTTTGAGCATTTGTCTTTTGTCGATGCCGTTGAAAAATTAGCGGAAACCTATCAAATTCCTGTGCGCTATGATCAAGTCGATACGGTTAAACAACAAAAGCGCAAAAATCTATATGATTTGCTAGATGAAACCGCGACTTATTATACGAATAATTTGTACCAACCAACGGGTGAAAAGGCGCGAAAATACCTTGCGATGCGTCAGTTAGATGTTGAAACGGCAGATTTCTTTCGTCTCGGATTTTCGTTACCAGGCAATACGCTACAACGCCAATTCAATGGTGACTTTAGCAACGAAGATTTAACCAAAGCAGGGTTGTTGGCACAGGGGAATAACGGCGCTTATGACCAGTTTCGTGAGCGACTGATGTTCCCCATTCGAGATGCGCGAGGGCGTGTGCTCGGTTTTGGTGCGCGTGCGTTAGGCGATGCGATGCCTAAATATCTAAACTCTAGCGAGACAGACGTTTTTCAAAAACGGTTTGTCCTTTACGGGCTTTATGAGTTGTTGCAGTCTAGCACCAAAGTCGAGCGGCTGATTGTCGTCGAGGGTTATATGGATGTGATTGCGCTTTATCAAAAAGGCATTTTAGGCGCGGTGGCAACGCTAGGTACGGCGTTTACCCCTGAGCATTTGCAACTGGCACAAAAATACACCCATAAAATTTATATCTGCTTTGATGGCGATAACGCAGGCAAGCGCGCGGCAGAGCGTGCATTATCGGTTATTTTACCTGTCATGCGATTGGATGTTGAGATTCGGTTTGTCTTTTTACCCGACGGGGAAGACCCCGATACACTGGTTCGCCAGATTGGGCAAAAAGCATTCAACGCACATTTGGAAAAAGGGGTTATCTTTAGCGAATTTGTCTATGAATCGTTGATTGGCGATAGTCAGCTAGAATTCGTTGAAGGTCGTGGGGAAGTGGCGGCAAGGGCGCGAAAATTATTTGATGAATTGCCTAATTCAGATTTTAAAGGCTTGCTTTACCAAGGGCTAAAAGAGCGCTTAGGGATGGATATCTATCAACTGTCTAAGCCGACAATAGCAGAGCGGCATCCTGCGGCGCCATTTGTGCCGTCGCAGCCATCCGCTAGACACTATGGCGCGTCGCAGTATCGAGGGACGGCAGAAAGCCATCTGATACGCTTATTATCGATGTATCCGTTGCTTGCTGTTCATGTGTTGCATTTATCGTTGATTCAACAGGCGCAGCAACCTGATGCGTTATTGCTCTATAAAATGATTCGTTATTTACAGTTACATGGCAATCAACCAGCGGTCATTTTACATTTTTCTGAACACCTAAACGAACTAGAAAGGCAGCGTTTTCATGCCATTATGACCCAAGAAAATGTCGGTACATTATTGCCAGGAGAAACCGAAGAAACCAAAAATCACCGACTCCACAAAGAATTTGTGATTATGTTAGAGAATTATTTGAATCGTTTACGAGATAAAACGATTAAACGACTTGAAATAAATTATTCCGCACCCATAAATTGAGGGTAGTGCGCGCGCTGGATTTACCATGAGGAACCTAAAATTATGACCGATTTCGTTGAACAAGATCAAGATCAAGAAGCTATCTTTAAAGAGCTGATTGCCAAGGGGATGGAGCAGGGCTTTTTGACTTATGCAGAAATTAATGAATTAATTCCTGAGGAGGTCATGGATCCTGAGCAGATAGAGGATATCATGGAGTCCATTGTAGAAATGGGCGTTGATGTAATTGAGCGCCCCGAAAATGTGGCCGAAGGGCTGGGCGCCAATGTAATTGCCGATGAAGTCATCGAGGAGAGCCCTGATTTCAGTAGTGCAATGGAAATTGGTAGCACGACCGATCCCGTACGCTTATATATGCGAGAGATGGGTTCTGTTAGCTTGTTGACGCGTGACGGCGAGATTGAAATCGCCAAGCGAATTGAACGCGGCCTCAATGAAATTCAATCTGCGATTGCTGCATTTCCCCCGTGTATTGATATTTTACTTGAAAAAATTGATCAAATCGTCGAACAGGACGAGGGGAAACTCAGCGATTATATCAATAACTTTGGTTTTGTTGTGGATGAAACATCAACGACAAATACAGCGACAGACAATAGCGACGACAGTGATGACGTCAATGCCGATGACGACGATGATTCTGATCCGCCAGTGAAAAATAGTGAAGACTATGACAAAATGCTGGATGAACAGATTGTATTACTTCGGCAGCTCGTTGATGACTGGAAACAAGCACTGCAAAAAGGCTACGACACGAAAAAAGAAAAAGCCTGTCGACAAGCGGTTTATAATCACTTTATGGAGTTTTCGTTTTCAATCTCGGCAACGGAAATGATGATAAATGGCTATCAAAAGCCCATTCGCCAAATTCGTGATATCGAAGCAATCCTGAGAAAAATCATCGTTGATGAATGCCAAATGCCGATAAAGACGTTTGTTGATAAATTTGTCGGCGCCGAAGAAGACCTAGATTGGGTCAAAAAAACCACCAAAAGCAGCCGCACCAAATATGCACAAAAACTAAAAGACCGCGAAGAAGAAATTGTCGCATTACAGTCTCAGTTTAAGGCAATCGAAGCAACCTATGGCATTCCTGCTAGCGTCATACGTGAATTAAATAAAGAAATGCGCGTCGGTGAAAATGCGGCGCAAAAAGCCAAACGTGAAATGGTTGAGGCCAATTTGCGACTGGTGATTTCAATCGCCAAAAAATACACCAATCGCGGGTTACAGTTCCTTGACTTAATCCAAGAGGGGAATATCGGTCTAATGAAGGCGGTTGATAAATTTGAATACCGCCGTGGGTTTAAGTTTTCGACGTATGCAACCTGGTGGATTCGCCAAGCGATTACCCGCTCGATTGCAGACCAAGCGCGCACCATTAGAATTCCCGTCCATATGATTGAAACGATTAATAAACTCAATCGAATTTCTCGGCAAATGGTGCAGGAAATGGGGCGAGATCCCACCCCAGAAGAGCTCGCTATTCGGATGGAGATTCCCGAAGACAAAATTCGTAAAGTGATCAAAATCGCCAAAGAACCCGTGTCGATGGAAACCCCAGTGGGAGATGACGAAGATTCAAGCTTGGGTGATTTCGTCGAGGATACCAATATCCCGTCGCCGCTTGATGTGGCAACGAACGCGGGGCTTCAAGAGGCGATGCGTGAAATTTTGGATGGGCTTACCACTCGCGAAGAAAAAGTACTGCGTATGCGGTTTGGAATTGATATGAATACCGATCATACCTTAGAAGAGGTCGGGAAGCAGTTTGACGTGACGCGTGAACGGATTCGACAAATCGAAGCCAAAGCACTACGTAAACTGCGCCATCCTAACCGCTCTGAAATTTTAAAAGCGTTCTTGGATAAAAATTAGTCTGAACAGACATTTGCCAGAATAAACAAGCAGGTAACGCCATGGAGGGCAATGGGAAGCAATGGGAAGCATGCGCTATATAATCGTCTAGCTTGTTCGTAAGGAACTAGCCTGTTCGTGGGGTCGCTGACTTATGGTTTGAGAGATAGCTGCATTCGAAGTCCAGATGCGTCAATGTAGTAATCAGGTAATCGGGTCTTGCAGCGAAATCCCAGCGACTGATACAGCGCTATTGCCGTTTGATTGCTTTCTCGAACTTCTAGTGTCAAGTAATTGACGTGTTTTTCTGAGGCGTTTTTGATGATGTGCATAAGCAGTAATTTGGCAATACCTTGTTTGCGATAGTTTGCATGGACGGCGAGCGAATATAATCGCCAGGCGTCTTTTTTTACCAGCACCAACACATAACCAAGCACGAGTTGTTGGTCATTGTAGGCGATTACTAGTTGATTGCGTGGGTGTTGTAAATGGTATTTAAATGCGCGTTTGGTTAATTTACCATCGGCGGGGGAAAAACAAGTCTCTTCAAGGGCGAGTAATGCGAGCAAATCAGACGGCTCTGCCGTTCTTAGGTGGACCTCTGTCATTGATATGTCGTTGGTGCACTAGGGAGAGATTTTTTATAAATGGTGTATTTGGCGATGAGACGGCTGGGCTTGTAGGACATTTTGACTTTTTTTAGATTGTCAAAGCCCATATCATCACCAACGTTGATGTTTTCGACTTGGTATTCATTGGCGAGTATTTTGGCGAATTCTCTAAAAATAAACTGCGCGCAGCCAAAGACTTCAAAGTCGGTTTTTTCCACGATAACACTGGCCGTATGCTGATTGATTTTCTCGCCAACAGTAAATCCTTTGATTTCATCATCAATCAAGATAACCAAACCAATTAAATTTAGAAAAGTATAGTCGTTTAACATACGCTTGATAGCGACACGTTCGCTATAGATGCCATCGAGAAAGCGTTCACTTTCATCTTGCGGTAAGCAGCGCATACGATCGGCAATCCATTTGTTGAGCAGCGATAATATGCCCTGACGGTGCTTGTCAACGACTAACATTTCGAGGCGATGACTGCTGTGTACGCGTTTGAAGCGGTTAATTTCGTTGCGCTTATTGCTAAATCCAGCGCCAGGTAAATCAATTAATTCTTGCGCGTGGTAAATATAATCAACCAAAGCACGCTCAACAATATAGTCTTCTAAAAAATCAAAAACTAAAGCACCTGCCTCTAAATCATTGACAAAATTTGCCAGCAAAAACTCATCCACGTATTCAATGCGGGGGACGGTATGTGTGTCGTTGTTTTCTTCCATCAGCGCAAAACATCGGTGCATTGCAGCAATCGCATTTTCTGGCTGCCCAATCGGTGGTAGTAACATAGATAACTGCCCATGACTTAACAAAAAAAAGCAGAAACTGTCTTCGATGATGGCGTAAAACCCACTGCCATTACTCAGCCATAAATAGTTAGCGGCAAAGGTATAGTCGCTTGTATCCAAGTCGAGTTGAGCCAGATAATAATCCATGACGGGTTTAGTTGATAGCGCAAAGGGTGCTAAAACCACGTCACCGATTTTTAAAATAGACATAAGAAAACCAGCAATGAAAGGAGATCATTGTAGCGCTTTTCTGTTATTTGTGATAGGTAAATAGTATGAAGTAAAACAATACCTTAATGAATTTTGTTGCACAAAATATTGCAGACAATCAGGCGCGTGTTAGTGTAATTTAGCTCCATTTTTGACGGCTTTGTCCACACTTGCAAGGACAATGTGACCACTGTCATCAGAAAAACCCAAGACAAGAACCTGTGACTGAATGGGGCCAATTTGCTTTGCTGGAAAGTTGATGACCGCCATGACTTGTTTGCCGATGAGTGTTGAGCATTCATAATGATGGGTGATTTGCGCACTGCTCTTGCGAATGCCGATATCTTTACCAAAATCAATCTGTAATAAATAGGCGGGTTTTTTTGCCTCGGCGAAGACCTGTGCGTCAATAATTTCACCGACGCGGATATCGATTTTTAGAAAATCATCAAAGGTAATTGTCATCGGGTTTCCTCGTTGTTGTTGCTTGTTGGCTGCTAGCTGCTCTGGCTGCTGGGTGCTTTTTTTGCGCGCCGCTATTAAATGCCGTATGTGTCGCTCACCATACCATTTGGTATATTTTATGCTATGATATTTATATCATACTTATTTTTACTGACAAGTCTTATTTTGTTGATTTTTTGTTGATTTCATTTTTCAAATCAAGCAGGCAATCCAGTAGGCAATACGTAAACAGGCAGGCTCAGTAATCGAGAGGATTAAATGAAAATTTTAATAACAGGTGGTACAGGATTTATTGGTGGGCAGTTGACAAAACAATTGCTAGCGATGGGGCACCAGGTGACGGTGTTGACGCGATATCCTCAAAAGCAGTCGATGCAGGCGGGTTTACGATTGGTTGATTCGTTGTCTCAATTAGCGGATAACGAAATCATCGATGGCATTATTAATTTGGCGGGTGCACCAATTAACAAACGATGGACGCCGCAGTATAAAAACACATTGATTGATTCTCGAGTAAACACGACAGAACAAATTGCGGCATTAGTGCAGCGATTATTGACGCGACCTCGTGTTTTTATTAGTGGTTCAGCAATTGGCTTTTACGGACACACTACCTCGGCTGACGGAGCAATAGTTGACGAAACATCACAACCGACTATAGACACACAGCAAAACGATTTTGCGCATCAATTATGCGCGCGCTGGGAGGCAGCCGCTGCCACGATAACCGAATTGGGTGTGAAAACCTACATCATCCGCTTAGGGGTTGTCCTCGATTCATCAGGCGGTGCGTTGGCTGAAATGTTACCTGCGTTTAAACTAGGTCTCGGTGGGAAAATCGGTAGCGGGCGCCAAGGGTTTTCTTGGATTCACCGTGATGATGCGGTAAATGCTATTCATTTTTTGCTAGCAGATTCAGCATCGCCTGGGGTTTATAATTTGACCGCGCCTTATCCTGTGACAAATGCAGCATTTAGCCAAGCGTTGGCCAAGGCTTTGCACCGTCCTTGTGTCATGACGATTCCTGCGTTTGCTATTCGTCTGTTATTTGGTGAAATGGGCGAGACTTTGTTACTTAATGGACAATGCGTCAAGCCAACGCGCTTGTTATCGACAGGGTTTGCATTTCAATATCCGACATTACAAGAAGCGCTGAGTGGGATAGGGAAAAAACCTTAATGAACTTAATGAACTTAAGAAAATCGCATCAATCGCGCAGCGGATTACGGTATAAGCCAACGCGAGTCCGCCGTGCACTTTAGTAAGCGTCCACAACGATAAAATCCACGAACGGGGTTTGCCCCCCCTGCTATCCCCTGCACGATGAATAAATTAACCTTGACCAAGCACCCACAGGGATTATAATGCTGATAAAGGAGCTCAAGCACTTTGTGTGTGGGCATGTAAGCAGAGAAAAATATGTGAACAACTGTCACCATGTGAGGATTTTTGGGGTGAGAAATAAAAACAATCAGCATAATAAGTGCAATATGTATTGGACCCATGCACTGAGCTTGCTTACAACGGTTGCTCGGTGTATACTTAGCATAGTAAGGTTTTGTCATCAAAGGTCAAGATAATCAGCCCTCTGATCATGCCAGTGAGTCCTTGATAACCTATTAATCAGTGTCAGATATAACGTGCTGGTGATAGATGAAAGGATACACATCAATTCTAAACAAACAAAGGGAGCAGTTATGTTAGCGATAATCAAGAAAGTATTTCCCACTGTTTTTTTACTCAGTTTAACCAGTGTTTATGCGATGGAACCACTTAAATCGCTTGAAACTGATTTAGATGGGGACGGTGAGTTAGACAATATATATTTGTACGCAGTAGATAAAGAAGGCAATTATGATTATAAGATGACATTGGTTGCAGAACTATCTTCCCAAGATTTTAAACCGCACCAATCCAAGCGTTCTGATTTGACATTTGGTGGCATTGCAGCAGAACTTCTGACCCTGGATAAAACGACCAAAGGCTTTCGAGTCGGCAGTACAGAAGAGGGCATAAGATATAAATCTGAGTATTATTTTTATTTTCGTTTTGAGCCCAGCTCTCAACAAATTAGGTTGTTCGGGTGCATGTATAATCGTTTTGGTATGATTGATGGTTCTGAAGGGAATGCCTCTTTATTGGCGGGGGACTTCAAATATGTCAATCAACCTTACGGTGAACAAGAACAAGAAGAAGTGGTTCAAGGTGAGTTTGAAGTGCCACCGCCGGTATATTTGAATGGGGTAGACGAATCTGATTTTAAACAATGTTTTTCTTATTTAGAGGGTGGTCGTCATTCCTATTGATTGTTTCAACGACTCGTCTAATCAGTCCAAACCTGCAATAACGATTTCAGCATGAAAAAACAACAATAACCCTCTGTCTTTTATTTGCTTTGGGCGGGAATGATACTGGGAGTTTCGTTTTTGGCGACGCCTATCAAATTTCAAGCGCCTAATTTGACCATTGGATAATTAAATTGCTATCGAAATAGCCGGTTATCGACACCACAAACGATATCACCACCGATTACACCTACAACGTACGTCAGCGCTTGGTGACCGTCCCCCACGGTGGGCAAAAAGGAAAAAGGGCAACAACTCATCCAGCAAAACGCCTACGACCTAGACAATCGCTGTATTAAAAAGACAGTGAATGACCTAACCACAAAATGCGCATAAAAGAGTCTATAAAAAAAGCCCACAAAAAAGTGGGCTTTTTTGACTCGAAAGCGAGCGGGGTGCTTACTTGCGCTGTGAGCGGAAAGCATCTAATCGTTAAGCATCTAATCGCTAAGTATTTGAAGGATAAAGCATGTAACGGCTAAAGCATGTAACGGCTAAAATCTTCGTCAATCGCCAAATCACCTAACTGCTCATTGACATAGTTTTCGCTGATTGTAATGGTGTCTTTGGGCTTATCGCCTGCGTCAAAAGAGATGTTTTCTAGTAGCTTTTCCATCACCGTGTATAGCCGTCTAGCGCCGATATTTTCAACCCGTTCATTGGTTTGGTAGGCAATGCGGGCAATTTGTGTGATGGCATCGGGTTCAAAATTTAGCGTGACGTTTTCGGTGGCCAGTAGTGCCTGATATTGTTTAATTAATGAGGCTTTGGGCTCGGTCAGGATGCTGACAAAATCGTCAATAGTCAGTGCAGTGAGTTCTACGCGAATCGGCAACCGCCCTTGTAATTCTGGGATTAAATCGCTGGGTTTTGATAAATGAAACGCTCCCGAGGTGATAAATAGAATGTGGTCGGTTTTGACCATGCCATATTTGGTGTTGACGGTGCAACCCTCGATAAGGGGGAGCAAATCTCGCTGGACGCCCTCGCGGCTGACATCGCCTGCGTGGTCTGAGCGTTTGCAGATTTTGTCTATTTCATCAATGAAAACAATGCCATTTTGTTGTACATTGCGCAGAGCGTTGGCTTTGATTTCTTCGTCGTTGATGAGTTTGCTGGCCTCGACTTCATTGAGGATTTTGAGGGCTTCTTTGACTTTTATTTTGCGTTTTTTCTCTTTTTCACCCGAAAAATTAGAAAACATCGACTGCAATTGTTGCGTCATTTCTTCCATACCCGGTGGCGCCATGATTTCCACCCCCATTTGTGTCGCAGGGATGGCGATTTCGATTTCTTTGTCATCCATTTCACCACGGATGATTTTTTGGCGTAATTTATCGCGGGTGTTGCTTTCTGGGTTGCCAAAATTATCGGCCTCAGAGCCTGGTAACATTTTGTTTAATAACCGTTCTAATGCGGCGTTTTCGGCTTTGGGGCGTTGTTTTTTTAGCGCTTGGTCACGGGCAATTTGTACGGCAGCATCGGCGAGTTCACGAATAATTGAATCGACTTCTTTGCCGACATAGCCGACTTCGGTGAATTTGGTGGCCTCGACCTTGACAAAAGGTGCTTGTGCCAGCGTCGCGAGACGGCGTGCAATTTCCGTTTTTCCAACGCCTGTTGGGCCAATCATTAAAATATTTTTTGGCGTGACTTCATCGCGGATGCTGGCATCGACCTGCATACGGCGATAACGATTTCTGAGCGCCAAAGCAACCGAGCGTTTGGCGGCTTGCTGCCCGATGATGTGCTGATTTAACGCTTGGACAATTTCGCGAGGGGTCATTGGCAATACGGTGGACATGGCGGTTTCCTATAGTTCTTCGATAGTTAATTGGTTGTTGGTATAAACACAGACATCAGCGGCGATATGTAGCGATTTTTCGCCAATCTCACGCGCGGATAATTCGGTGTTATAAAATAAGGCGCGCGCGGCCGAAATCGCAAACATACCACCTGAGCCGATAGCGCATAAATCGTCTTCACAGGCAATGACATCGCCATTGCCTGAGATAACCAGCGTTGCCGTTTTATCAGCGACAATCATCATGGCCTCTAATTTGCGTAGGGCGCGGTCTTGGCGCCAGTCTTTGGCCATTTCAACGGCGGCTTTGGCGAGCTGGCCGCTGTGTTGTTGGAGCTTGCCTTCAAAGCGTTCAAATAACGTAAAAGCATCAGCAGTGCCACCCGCAAAGCCAACTAACACGCTATCGTGATAGATGCGGCGGACTTTTTTGGCGTTGCCTTTCATAATGGTGTTGCCCAATGAGACTTGCCCGTCACCGACAATGACGACGTTGTCGCCACGTCTGACCGAACAGATGGTTGTGCCACGGTATTGTTCCATAAGAATCCTATAAAAAATTAATGCGTTAATGGATAGTGTCTGTTGCGCAATCTATCCGCTTACGTGTTATAAATTGGGGCAAAGATAGGCATTTCAAGAGGCAAATCGCAGTAAGTGGCAGTAAATGGTTGTGAGTTGCAGTGAGTGGCAGTAAATAACAGTGCTTGGCATTGCTTCGTGCCATTAATCGTTACCATTAATCGTTACCATTAATCGGTGACATCAATGCATAGGTATTTTATTTCCGTGTATTCGTCGATGCCGTATTTGGCGCCTTCGCGCCCCAGTCCTGATTGTTTGATGCCACCAAAGGGGGCAACTTCGGTTGAAATCGACCCCGTATTGATACCGACCATACCCGTCTCTAATGCTTCTGCCACGCGGTAAATGCGCGAAATATTGCGACTATAAAAGTAACCCGCTAAGCCCAAATCGGTTTGATTGGCAATGGCAATGGCCTCGGCTTCATCGGTAAACGTCATAATCGGTGCCACGGGGCCAAAAATCTCATCGCAGGTCAGTGCAATGTCGGGTGGTGTGTCGGTCAGTATGGTTGGGGCAAAAAAATTGCCAGAGAGGATATTGCCGCCAGTCACGAGATTGGCGCCTTGATCGACTGCTTGTTCGACAAGTGATTGCAGCCGTAACGCCGATTGATGCGTAATGAGTGGGCCAATCTGTACATCAGGTGACAAGCCATCACCGACCTTGAGGGTTGCGACGGCTTTGCTGAGTTTATCCAGGTATTCGGGGTAGATGCTTTTATCGACAATAATACGATTGGCTGAAATACAAGTTTGCCCGCTATTACGAAATTTACAGGCAATCGTGCCGCTAACGGCTTTGTCAATATCGGCATCGTCAAACACAATAAATGGTGCGTTACCACCAAGCTCTAACGTGACTTTTTTAATGGTATCAGCCGATTGTTTAAGCAAAATACGACCAACGGCAGTCGAGCCAGTAAACGAAATCATGCGTACGGTTTTGTTTTCACACAGGGCTTTACCGAGCTCAACTTCATCGCCGGTGATGACATTAAAAATACCCGATGGGAACCCCGCTTGCTCGGATAAATAAGCGAGTGCAATTGCAGAAAATGGCGTCTCAGGTGCGGGTTTAATGACGATAGCACAGCCTGCTGCCAGCGCTGGGGCGCATTTGCGCGTGACGATAGAGCTGGGGAAATTCCATGGCGTGATAGCCGCAGTGACACCAATCGGTTGTTTAATCGTCATCAGTCTTTTGCTGTGCGAATGCGGCGGGATGGTTTCGCCATAAATGCGTTTGACTTCTTCGGCGAACCATTCGATGGTATTGGCACTGGACTGGATTTCGGCGAGGGACTCGGTCAGGGGTTTGCCTTGTTCTAACGTGATGATTTTGGCCAAATCGTGCTGGTTGTCCATGATTTGCTTTCTAAAGCGGAATAATAAATCTGCGCGTTCTTTGGCCGTTAAACGCCTAAACGCTTGCCATGCGGTATCGGCATGGGTGACGACCTCATCAACCGTTGCTTTGCCAAAACTGGGGACATAGCCAATGATTTCATCGGTGGCGGGATTCGTGACGGCGAATTTTGCGGGGGCACTGTCGGCACTTAGCCACTTACCGTTGATGAAGTTGGCCTGTTGCAGCAGTGCGGGGTTATCTAGTGTTATCATGGCGTGTCAATCGACCCTGTTTAATAGCTTGCCATTATAACATGGGTAACGCGAGTAATACCAATAACGCGAGTAATACCAATAACACCAATAACAGCAATGACACCAAGCCCAAGGCGTCGGTTAAGACGTGGGCTGTGGCTAGGATTATGTTAAGGTTTACGCTAAGGTGTACGTTAAACTTACGCTAAGACTTGCCTAAGACTTGGGCTGCATTTCAGACTTAGGCAGTAGAATCTCAAACGCTTCGCGAATTTGGTTATCAATTTCCTCAGGGATAACTTGGGGGAAATGATGCGCCAAAATATCATCGGCGTAGATTTTGGCGCGCGCATTAATGTCTAGCGAACCATCGTCTTTCCAGTCATTTCTAGATTTGCGGTCATAGAGTTTGGGGTAGTCGTACTCGCTGTGCATGAGCGAAAGGGTATGCGGATGCCCGAGGAAATGATTTTCACCATTGCAGACGTCGTGAATGACTTGTACCGCGAGGGCTTCATCACTCATGTCGATACCGCGCAATGCGCGCATCACTTGCCCGTTACTGTCGTTATCGATGACGTACTGCGTATAAGCGACGGTCATTAAGCTGTCTAAAAAGCCTGCGCTATGGTGAATATAATTTGAACCTGACATGGCAGCAAGCAAGGTGGTCATGGTTTTTTCAGAGCCTAGCTGCGCATCGGGCGTTTTGGCGTCGGCAATGCCTGCTGAGTTATAAATAGGTAAATCCAAGTACCGAGCTAATTGCCCGCAGGCTGCGTTTAATAAGGCAAATTCTGCTGAACCACCGACAAATGCACCCGTGCGTAAATCGGCTTGCGCAGGGACGCAGCCAATGATTAACGGGAATCCTGGTTTTTGTAAATTGACATAGACGATACCAGATAATTGTTCAGCAATGATTTGTACTAACGTCCCCGCGAGCGAAGCGGGCGCTGTTGCGCCTGCTTGTGGTGCCGATGAGGTAACAATGGGGATGTCGTATTTGATGGCCTCGTCAAGGACTTCTACGGTTTCCATTGCATAGCGTAATGGGCTGACTGTGATGGCTGCAACCATAGAAATAGGGGGCTTTTTATCGAATGCCTCAGCGCTGCCGGCGAGCATTTCGCCCATTTGACGAATTTTTTGCACATTGCTTGGGTCATAACAGTTTGTCATTACGTGTTTTTTAGTTGCCGCGAGACACGCATAGGTTTGATTGATGTCAATTTGTTCATTGGTTAAATCACGACTGACGACGGGGCGCATGTAAAAATGAATATGTTGAAGCGTGTCACACAACCGCCCGATATGATAGTTATCGGCGAGTGTGGTCTCTCGTACTTTGCCGTCTGTGTCAATAATGTTGACAGCCGCCCCACCAGTGCCAAGATAGACTTTGGCGCCACTGAGATCTAAATCAAAGTGATCACCGTCGCGACCACCCAGAATGACACGATTGCTGGCTAGTGCTAGGCATTTGTCTACTAATTCAGGTTCAATAAAGATACGGTTTTTGTCAACATCTAGGCGACAGCCTGCATTAACAAAGACATCACGGCAGTGGCTTTCGCCGACTTCTATGCCCGTTTGTTGTAAAACGGTTTTGGCGGCATCAACAATGCGTGCGAGGTCGTTGGGCTGTAGTGGGTTGTATATTTTACAAGCAATACCTGCCAGCGGATCGTACTGAGTCGGTTGTGTGGCGGCGTTATCTTGGTTGCGTTTACGGCGTGCCATGGGTGCTCCTATGCGTTGGTTGATGTCTTTTATGTTAAAGCTTGATAAATATTTTGATAAAACAAAAAAGACGTTTTTTATCATGTCAGCGACAAATCAAAGACCTGAATTCACTTCATGACATTTTGTTGATAATTTTCTATACTATGGCGTATGAAAAAAATTAAAATCAATCAACTACGTGCCTTTGTTGCCGTTGCTGACGAAGGCGGTTATCGCCAAGCAGCCGCGCGATTAAAGGTAACCCAACCCGCGATTTCGCAGGCAATTAATACGCTAGAGGCTAGTCTGCAAAAACAATTGTTTGTCTCAAAACAGGCCAAATTCCAGCTGACGCCCCACGGGGAAAAACTATTGGTTCGTGCGCGCGCGTTTTTAACGCATCACGACGAACTGTTTGCCTTTATGTTTCAAACTGAGGTCGCAAGGCTTGATATGATTGCGGTTGCTACCCAGCCGTCGATTGCCCAACAATTATTACCCGAAATAATTCAATCGTTTATGCAAACGTATCCGCTGGCCAAAATCAATGTGCGTGATACGACGATTTACCATGTAAACCAGCTGGTGGCTGATAACAAAGTGGATTTTGCCATTTGTACCACCCATGACGCGGATGAATCGTTTGAAATCACGCCGATTTGCCGTGACCAATACGGCGTGGTTGCGCAGCAAAATCATGTGATATTTCAACGTGAAAAACTGACATGGAAAGACTTGCGTCAATTTAGTATCATTCAGAATAGCACGTGGGATCCTGCCGATGTGACCCAGTTTAACGCGCTGGACAAACTCGCACAAATGCGGGTATCTAATATGAATTCATTGGTTACGCTATTAGAAACGGGTCAAAGCGTTACCATATTGCCGCGATTGGCGTTCCCTGAACGCAATGCCAATTTGCGTTTTGTGCCGCTAGAAAATCCAGCGAAATTTCGCCAAATCGGGTTGGTTAAACGCCCAGATACAGTGCTCAACGAGTCGGCACAAAATTTATACCAATTTATTTTGCAGAATTATCGCTAATGTCGTCGTGCCCCATAGTCGTGCTCGATAGATAATGTTGTGCCTCATGGATAATGACTTATCTCGATTGTCTGATTATTCCGATTGGACTAAGAATTCCGATTGGACTAAGACAATAATGTCTTGTCAGTGAGTGCGTCCCAAAAACTCTGCGCCAAACTGCGCGTAATATACAGCAAATAAGTCGTTGCATTCAGTTGCTCGACGAGCACCGTATAGTTGGCCATCATCTGCGTGATAAAGACCGAATGCTGCTGGCGGTGATAATCGACAAAGCTGATTTGTTGTAGGAAATCACCCGCTTTTTCACCGCGCACGGCAATGACAGCATAGGCAGCGCTTTGATCTAACATTGTCCCATTAACATTGTCGCAAAACATCGCAAGCTGCTCACCTAGCGGCGTGTCGCTGATGAGTAACCACTTATTAGGAAGGTGAGCAAGCAGCCGTTTATCGGTATCGGCTTGGCGTTGCCCAAATGCGGGTAATGTTAGGTTTAACTGGGTTTCGACATCGCTTAAAAAGGTTTGATATGTTTGCGGCCAAGTCGCCAGCTGATAAATGTGTGGGTAGTGAATGACTTCAAGGCTAACGTCACGGTTGACTTCACGGTTGACTTCAGGGGCAGCTGGCTCGTTTGCAGGCGCTGATGAAATCGTTTTGGCGCTACCAATAATCGCACTTGTGCCCGCGTTGTCGAGTAAAAATGGGGTGTTAGCAGCTTGTGTATTAGTAGATTGTGTATTAGCCATTGCTTCGTGCTCCTGTGGGGTCGAAAAATTGCGCAGAAACCACTTCAACCTCGACAGATTTTTTATCGACGGGTGAGGCGGCGTATAAGGTTTGTCCGAGCTTGTCTCTGCCGTCTATGCAATAACCCAGCGCAATAAATTCGGATAAGCCGACCGACCAGGTTGTTGCGGTAATCCAACCCAAAGACGGTTGTGCATTTAAATGGTTCTCGGCGACAAGATGATAGCCAGGTGGGAAGCTATCGGTGTTATTTTTGCACCTAAAACCAACCAATTGATGCCGTCCTGTGCAATCGCTTAGCCGATTTTCGGCATAAAATTTACCGATAAAGTCGGCTTTGTTGCGATTCATCATGCCATCCATGCCGAGCTGGTATAAATTGACTCGACCATCCATCTCGGCGTGTGTGATAAAGCCTTTTTCAATACGCATGGCACCCATGGCTTCGGTACCATACGGGGTTAGGTTATCGTCTTTTCCTGCGGCGAGTAGCGTTTGCCAAAGCGTTTCTGCATAATTGGCAGCAATCATGACTTCGTACCCCAACTCCCCAGAGAACGAAATGCGCGCGATGCGGACCTTGATGCCGTTATTTTCTGTGTCGACAAAGCCCATAAAGGGCAGTGCGTCATTGCTGAAATCAACCTCGGTAAAAATACGCGCTAATACAGCACGGCTTTTGGGGCCTGCTGCCGCAATAACGGCCCATTGGTCGGTGGCGGTATTGACATGGACCTGTAGCTCAGGCCAGACAATCTGTAACAAGTGCTCCATATGTTGTAGGACATTGGCCGCATACGCCGTCGTTGTGGTGATCAAAAATTCGTTATCACTGATGCGCATGACAGTGCCGTCATCAAAGGGGATGCCGTCTTCTCGCAGCATGAGACCATAGCGTATCTTGCCAATGGGGAGTTTTTTCATGCCATTGATGTAGAGGCGATTGACAAACTCAGCTGCGTCTGGACCTTGGACGCTAATTTTACCCAGTGTGGAGACGTCAATGATGCCCACGCCATCCCGAGTGGCTTTGGCTTCGCGTTTGTAGGCAATGGCTTTGGTGTCGGTGCTTGAGTTAGGGTAAAACTCAGGTCGTTGCCATAATCCGACGTCGGTAAAATGTGCGCCCATGGCTTGTTGCAAAGCAAACGTCGGAATGCGGCGGTGTGGTTTTAGTTTGTTGCCAATTTTATCGCCTGCCAAAACGCCCATCGTGACGGGTGTATAGGGTGGGCGATAAGTGGTTGTGCCGATTTCGCTGATTGGTTTGCCTTGGTATAGCGACATCAACTTGAGGGCATTAAAATTGGCGAGTTTGCCTTGGTCGGTTGCCATGCCGAGAGTTGTGTAGCGTTTGGTGTGTTCGACAGAACGATAGCCTTCTGTGTTGGCGATGGCGATATCTTTGTTTGAGACATCGTGCTGAAAATCTACAAACGCTTTTTCATCGCATAATAAGACCTGCGGACGACTGTCGTGGTGTAGGTTGTTTTGTCTCAGTTGATTACCCGTTGACGGGGTTTTTATCGCGCTATTTGCGCTCGCGATTTTATCGTCTAGCGCCCAGATTCCTGCCGCTGAGCCGATGGTTTTGCCGTGTATCTCCGTGTGTTCATCAATGACCAGTGCGTCAATCTCGCTATCGTAGTGTGGCTTATTACCCAGATGGCATTGCAAATTGACATTGGGTGTAAAGCCACCAGACATGGCCACTAGGTCACAGGGTAGCGTTTGTGCCTTATTGTCGTGTATGAATGTGACAGATTTGACTTGGTGGCGGCCGTGGGCAGATTGTATTTTGGCGTTGGGGATAACGGTGATACCGTGGTTTTTGGTATCAGCGGCGACATCACCCATGTCTTCGGCGCGGCGACTATCAATGACGGTGACGGTGACGTTTGTTAGGCGGCTAATTGCCTTTGCTAGTGCATACACACTGTCGTTGGTCGTGGCAATCACCACAGCCTGTGCGGGCATGACTGCATACTGCACGAGATAGGTTTGTAGGGCTTCTGCCAACATAATGCCTGGCAGGTCATTATTTTTAAATAATAACGGGCGTTCGATTGCGCCTGTTGCGTAGATGACGTGGTCACTTTGAATTTTGTAGTAAACTTCCCTAGGTGTTTTGGGTGCTTTGGGTGCTTGCTGTGGGGTGTTGTCGCTGCCATTATTGCCACTGCCATTATTGTCGCTGCCATTGTTGTCATGATGGCCGTGGTCATCGTAATGAATTTGTACAGCGCCAAAAACACCGTGGTCATAAGCGCCAAAAACAGTGGTTCGGGTATAGACAGAAATCGCGGGGTTTGCGTTAACGGCATCTAACAATTCATCGCGCTTTGTTGCCGTAGCTGCGCAAGTCGTCGCGTTTAAACGGCCACCGAGCACGGGGTGTTCATCGGCCAAAATGACCGTTTTGCCAGCGTTTGCATAGCCAATGGCAGCCGTCAGTCCTGAAATGCCGCTGCCGACAACCAGTACATCACAAAAACGATGATTGTGTTGGTAAGATGCCGTGTCAGGTGCATCGGCGGCTTTACCCAAGCCTGCCGCTCGGCGAATGAATTTTTCATACTGCATCCAGCCTGATAATCCTGGCCACATAAAGGTCTTGTAATAAAATCCTGCCACCAATAGCGGAGATAATAAACGGTTAATCGCCATCACATCAAATCGCAAACTAGGCCAAGCATTTTGGCTTTTGGCCGTGAGTTGGTCGCTAATCGGCACCATGGTCATGCGAGTGTTGGGGGCTTTGTTGCCGCCAGTATTGAGTTCGACCAGCGCATTGGGCTCCATTGATCCTGCGGTCACGATGCCGCGCGGGCGGTGATATTTAAAACTGCGACCGACTAAATGGACACCGTTGGCAAGCAAAGCCGAGGCAAGCGTATCGCCTGCAAATCCTTGGTAGGCTTTGCCATCAAAATAAAAAGTCATGGGGCAATCACGGTTAATTAGCCCGCCCTCTGACAGACGAAATGGTTGTTGGCTCATGAAGTTTGCTCCTTTGACTGGGGGGCGGCATAAAAATCATCGGGCGTATTAACGGCCATGATTTCATGGGTTTTGATGTGTCTTGTCACCACAATAAACTGTCGGCAGCCGCTGAGGTGCTGCCATAATTCATGGTGCGCTTCGATACCATTTTCGCGCAAATAAACATACGCTTGCCATGCGTCGGCATTTTCTGCGTTTGCACCTGTAGGGCGGCGGATGGTCGCATCCCCTTCATAAGAAAATTCGCTGCTATAGCGCTTACCACAATAAGGACAATGGATAATCATATTTGAACTCTATTTTCTGGTTTGTTTTTTAAATTGTTGTGTCATGTAAAGGTGTGCTATTACTAGTGCTTGTTTATTACTGGTATTTATTACTAGCGCATGTTTTAGTGCAGTTTTGGCACAGGACCTTTGCCATTTTCATCAATGCTCAGTCCTAATTCAAATCGATTTAAGCGCAATCCCGCGTTAATTTCGTGGACGTCGCCCGTGGCAATGGTATGGGCAAACGCCCAGCCTGATGCAGGCGTGGCTTTAAACCCGCCATAACACCACCCTGCGTTGACAAATAAGCCGTCAACAGGAGATTTGTCAATAATAGGCGAGCCATCCATCGACATATCCATAATGCCACCCCACGAACGCAACAGGCGCAGTCGCGACATCTGCGGGAACATCTGTAGCGCCAACGCAGAGACATCTTCGACCACAGGCAAGTTGCCGCGTTGGGCATAACTGTTGTACATATCTAAATCGCCACCAAAGACAAGGCTGCCTTTGTCGGATTGCGAAATATAGCAATGCCCAGCACCGTAAGTGACCACGGTATCTAAAAAGGGCTTGATGGACTCGGTCACAAAGGCCTGCAGCACATGCGACTCGATGGGCAGTCGAAACCCTGCTTTTTCGGCCAAAATAGAGCTAGAACCCGCGACCGCCATACCGAGCTTGGCCGCGCGAATATCGCCGCGGTTGGTGTGTACGCCGACAATGCGGTTGTTCTCACGAATAAAGCCAGTGACTTCGCATTGCTGGATTAAATCAACCCCAAAGGCATCGGCTGCACGTGCATAACCCCAAGCAACGGCATCGTGGCGGGCAGTTCCGCCGCGTCGCTGTAAAATGCCGCCGTGTATGGGAAATCGTTCGTTATCTAGGTTAATCCCTGGGACAAAGGATTTGACCGCGTCACGATTGAGTAATTCGGCATCGACCCCTTGCAGGCGCATCGCGTTGGCACGGCGACGAAAGCCATCCAATTGTCCCGAGGTATGTGCCAAATTCAACACGCCACGGCTAGAAAACATGACGTTATAGTTTAAATCAAGGGAGAGTTTTTCCCATAGTTTCATGCCGAATTCATAAAACACATTGTTTTCGGGTAATAAATAATTAGAGCGCACAATCGTGGTGTTGCGGCCGACGTTGCCGCCGCCTAGGTAGCCTTTTTCAATCACGGCAACATTGGTAATGCCATGATTTTTAGCTAAATAGTACGCCGTGGCCAGCCCATGCCCGCCGCCACCGATGATAATGACATCGTAGTGGGATTTGGGGGTTGGGTTGCGCCACGCTTGTTGCCAGTTTTTGTGCTGGCTAAATGCCTGTTTAATCAATGATAACGCGGAATATTTTTGCATACGTTTTGCGAGGTTGTAAAGTGGATTAAATCGAATACGCTCAACATATCACGACTATGCGATGATATCTAGTGCAATGCTTTATTTTTTTAAAAAGCGTCGCATTTGTTGTATTTTTATGCTTATCACCCAGTATGTGAGTCAGTATGTCGCCCAGCATGTCGCCCAGTATATGGTTCGTATCTGAATCAGCGTGGTAATCAGGTGGCAATCAGGTGGCGGCTGGTTTGTTAGGCGCGGCTGATGGCTGCGTTAATCATTTTGTTGACAGTTGATGCAAAAGATACTTGACAGCCTAGGCATAAATGTTGATAATCTTTGCTTCTCAAAGTTGGCTATGTAGCTCAGTTGGTTAGAGCACATCACTCATAATGATGGGGTCACTAGTTCGAATCTAGTCATAGCCACCAATTCCATGTGACATCATTCTACCTACAGACGCTGATTTAATATTTAGTAGTCCCTGTTCTAGTCGTTTTCCCTGTTCTAGTCGTTTCCGTTTTTATCTGTACCTACTTTTACCTGCCCTTATACCTGCCCTTATCTACTTATTTTTAAATGACTAAAAAGTAGTCCCAAGTGCTTATTTAAATTGCTTTGCTTTTTTTTTGTGCTATTATTGACAGCAAAATTTTTAAACGGGAATCATGCCGGGAATAACTACAAGAGGAGTAAGGTAAAGTGTTTCAAATGAATGATAAAAAAGTAGATCAGGGAATAGATAGTCTGGCTGGCACATTGACCTATCAATTAAAATATCAATTAAAATGGATGTTGTGGGTGCTGATGATTGTGTGCTCAGCATTCTCAGGTGCAGCAATGGCGCAGCAGCGCGTGTTGATTTTGGCCACCGATAACGTTGGATTGACAGCGGTGCAGACGACTGATTTTGTCAACGGTGTGACCAATGCGCAAAACGAGTTTGCCGCAGTCGTGGGGGCGGCCAATGTCACCACGCTATCGATTTTAAATACGCCAGGTGCCGTGACGGCCAGTACTTTTACGGATGCGCCAGGACCTTATGATGTGGTGATTACCATGGCAGCCTACAAAAGTATCGATACGGGTAACTGGGCGCAAATCAATGCAGCGATTCAGAATAAACTCGCCAAAAGCTTTATCATGTTTAATGATGGGTGTTGTGCGACCAACGTCGTTGCGCTGATGCGCGATACAATCAACAGTGCTACAGGCTTTTCCGTGGCATTAGGGCCTCCCCGTGGCATAATTTTTGATAGCCCGTTGAATACATCCATCCCGGTTTCTGCGAGTTTTGCCGGGCTAGACCCGCTTAAATTAGGCGTTACTACCGATTTAAATGATGTGCCCGCGGCGAATGCGCTTTATCTAGCACCTGGTGCGGTAATACCGCCCGTTGGCGACCCACTCGATAATGTCTCTGGGGTGTTTGTGCCCGAGAGCCAGTCGTATGCAGGGGCTGGGGCGTGTCTATTTGGCGTGGTTGATGCATCTTTACTTACTTCAGTAGCTCCTGTTTACCCTGCAAACCAAGGAAAAATCGCCCCCGCATTCTTGGATGCGGTGAATAACTCGTGTACGGCAGGCGGATTGCGAGTTACCGTGAGTCTATTAAATGCGCCTGTTGAGGGTGTGGCTGGGGATTATGAATTTTCGGTGAATTGTGAGACCCCTACAGCGACATACCCTGCGACGGTGACATTGGCGTTGAATCAATTGGCAAATAGTGTCAGTGTGCCTGTGCCAAGTGGTTCGACAAACTGTACGGTGTCACAAACCAGTCGTCCAACAGCGCCTGCGGGTTCGAGTTGGTTGGCACCGGATTATACCCAGCCCCCCAATCCTGTGCCTGTATTAGGGGCGACAGCAGAGATTCGCAATGAAATCCGTGCCTCGAATGCTAACCTGTCACCGATACCCGTTGCTAATTGGTTATCTTTGTTGGTGTTGGTTGTTCTGTCTGCGTTATCGGTTTATGGATTGCGATATTGGTTGCGGATAAGTTCGAGCTAAGGTAACGCGATTAGCAATAATGGCAGATTGTTGAAAAATCAGCATCAGAAAGTTAGCATAGACAAATAAGCATAAGATAACGATTGTCTGAATGGGTAAGTGTCGGTAAAATAGCGTCATCAATTCATGCAATGATGACGATTTTTCGACACAGTTTATCGACACATTTCATCGATACGCTTTGACGGTAAACTGACACCATCAGCCCGTAAAGACAAACCATAAAAACAAACCAAAGACATTTATGCTGTATACCGCGCTACGACCACTACTGTTTAGCTTAGACCCTGAAAAAGCCCATCATTTGGCGTTGAATTCGTTGGATAAACTGGCGTGCGTGCTGCCTAAGCCAAATCTTGAGACGGATCCTGTCACGGTGATGGGCTTGCGTTTTCCTAATCGTGTCGGGTTGGCAGCGGGGTTGGATAAAGATGGCGCGCATGTGGCCAGCCTTGCTAAATTTGGGTTTGGGTTTATTGAGGTCGGCACGGTCACGCCACTGCCACAATCAGGCAACCCTAAGCCGCGTTTATTTAGGTTACCCAGTCAACAGGCGTTAATTAATCGTATGGGGTTTAATAATCACGGTGCGAAACAGTTGGTTGACAATGTCAGCCGTGTGCAGTTTGACGGGATACTGGGTGTGAATATCGGAAAAAATAAAGCAACCGCCGCCGATGCGGCACTCACCGACTATATAACCGCACTCAAAACGGTCTACCCTGTGGCGGATTATATTACCGCGAATATTTCTAGCCCCAATACACCAGGGCTGCGTTCGCTGCAAGACACCGATAGTATCAAGGTGTTGATTGACTTATTAAAAGAAACGCAGTCTCAACTCAGCCAAGATTACGGCTATAAACCCATCGTACTAAAAATTGCCCCCGATTTTTCAGAAGCCGCGTTGCTTGAGTTGGCGCAAATTTTTAAAGCCAGTGCGATTGATGGTGTAATTGCAACCAATACCACCATTGATAAATCTGCCGTGTCACACTTGCCTCACGGTGATGAAGCGGGTGGGTTGTCAGGCCGTCCACTGACGGCGCAATCGACACAGGTCATTAAGACCTTATCCAGTGTGTTGGCTGGGAATGTGCCTATTATTGGCGTTGGCGGTATTATGTCTCGTGCCGATGCTGAGGAAAAAATTCAAGCAGGTGCTAGCTTAGTCCAATTATACACAGGGCTAATTTACCAAGGGCCACAGTTGATTAGCAGTTTGGTGAATGAGCCATTCACCCCATCTGCGCCATCTGCACCATCTGCGTCATCTGCAGCGACCCACTAGCGTATCGTATCGCCTATCTCGTATGTCTATCTATCAAACACAAGCAAAAAAAACCCTACAAATAGAAGCCGCTGCGATTACCGACTTGATTGAACGCATCGATGATGACTTTGATGCGGCGTGTGAATTATTGCTTGGTGTATCCAGTCGGGTGGTGGTCATTGGCATGGGGAAATCAGGACATATCGGCAGCAAAATTGCCGCAACGCTTGCAAGCACAGGCACGCCTGCGTTTTTTGTCCACCCTGCGGAAGCCAGCCACGGGGATTTGGGCATGATTACCCCCCAAGACGCTGTTTTAGCGTTGTCTTATTCAGGTGAAACCGATGAGGTGCTGGCGATTTTACCCATCATCAAACGTCAAAGCGTCCCCTTGGTTGCCATGACAGGCAATCCACAATCAACGCTGGCCAAACAAGCCGACGTACACTTGGATATTTCTGTGGCGAAAGAAGCCTGTCCACTTAATTTAGCCCCGACAGCAAGCTCGACAGCGACGTTGGCGCTAGGCGATGCGTTAGCCGTTGCGATGCTACAGGCCAAAGGCTTTAATGCTGAAGATTTTGCGCGTTCACACCCTGGCGGTAAATTAGGTAAAAAATTGCTCACATTTACGTGCGACATTATGCGAACAAGCGATGAAATACCGATGGCCAGTCCAGAAACGACGTTATTAGATACGGTCATGGTGATGTCGCAAGGGGGGATGGGGTTTGTTATTATCGTGGATTTAGCACATCAGGTTATGGGGGTGTTTACCGATGGCGATTTGCGGCGTGTACTAAACAAACAACGTGGTGGCGCGATTGATTTGTCGGCAATGTGCTTGGCCGATTATATGCAAAACGCAGCAACTGTGATTGAAGAGACGACGTTGGCGGCTGAGGCATTGCAATTAATGGAAGTGCGGCGAATTTCTGCGTTGCCTGTGGTGGATGCGAATCAACGGCTTGTCGGGGCAATGAATATGCATGATTTGCTACGCGCTGGAATTGCCTAAAATGAATCAAAAAGATAATATGATTAATCAGCAGGATAGCGAGCAATGCCAGACAGAGTAATGCCAGACAATATAAAGCGCACGTCCGATTTGACGACAAACCGCGGTACAAAGTCGCACGCTCATGCGGATGCGGATGCGGATGCGGATGCGGTGTTAGTGGCTGCCAAAGCCATTAAGCTGGTGATTTTTGATGTCGATGGCGTGCTGACAAATGGACAGTTGCATTTTATTGATGGCAAAGAGTGTAAGTCGTTTGATAGTCAGGATGGTTTGGGGATTGCGCTATTATTGCGTGCAGGCATTGACGTGGCGATTATCTCTGGGAATGTGTCTACGGCGGTGACTGCGCGATTTGCTAAATTTTCTATGCCACATATTTACCAAGGCGTGATTGACAAGCATGAAAAGTACCAGTTAATTAAAGCAGACTTGCAGCTAGCGGATAGCGAGGTTGCTTTTTTAGGCGATGACTTGATTGATTTGCCCGTGATGCGCCAAGTCGGGCTGCCTGCGGCGGTAGCCAACGCGGATGCGTTTGTTAAGCAGCATAGTCTGTGGGTTTCTACGCGATTAGGCGGTCAAGGTGCTGTACGTGAATTTATCGAGCTGATTTTAGCGGCACAGGATAAGCTAACAGCGATCCAAGCAGGATTTTTGACGCCATGCAAGTAAAAACAAGTATTGGGTTTGTTGGTTTGGCGATGCTTGCGGTCGGTAGTTTTTGGCTACTAAAGACAGTGGAATCTGAGCTAGAAGTCAGCGAAGCCCCAATGCCTACCCAACCGATGGTGACGGCTTATGGTGTCTTTGCGCAGTATTATACGCCGACCCATCAGTTGCAGTATCAATTAACCAGCGATGAAGTCATTGAATATTCTAACCGATACGGCACAGCATTTGTCTCGCCGCGCGTGTTGATATACCAGCCACAGACAGCGCCGCCATCGGTGTCGCCAACTTCATCGCCAACTTCATCGCCAACTTCACCGCCAGCTGTATCACCCGCTTCATTATCACATAGCCCCGTATTAGCTTGGCAAGCCAGTGCAGCAAAAGCCAGCTTGTCTGGTGATAAAAATACCTTGCAGCTGCAAGACAATGCGCTAATTATTCGTATGCCAGATACCGAGGACGAAATCACCATCAAAGGCCAGGATATGCGCTATGATGCCGACAATGAACGCATTAGCAGTGAGCGCCCTGTGGTGATTCGTCATCGTCTAGGTGTCAAGCATGCTGATGAATTCAATGTTGATTTGGCGCAAGAAACCCTCGATTTTGCTGGCAATGTCAGCGCGCAATATCAACCTGCTTCAGGAGAACCACGATGAAACGAATCCGCCTTAGTTGCTTTACTAGTTGCTTTACTATGATGTTGTTGATGATAACCAGTTTGCAGTCGCAGGTCGTTGCTGCCGAACCTGATAAAGCGCCAACACAGGAAAATACCAGCGCAGACAATACCAGCGCAGACAATGCCAGTTCGGACAGTACGAGTTCGGACAGTACGAGTTCGGACAGTACGAGTTCGGACAGTACGAGTTTGCCAATTGATTTAACGGCAGATAAAGGCAGTTACGACCAGCTTGCGGGTGTCGCTATTTATGAAGGCAATGTCAAAGTCACGCAGGGCGTGTCAACGATTTGGGCAGATAAGCTGACGATTTATCTGACCAATAATGCGGTTGAGCGTATGGTGGCAACAGGGCAGCCCGCTAAGTTTGAATATTTAGGGCAGCAACAGCCGATACTTGGGCAGGGGAATACCGTCGAGTACACGATTTTGGATAAAATAGTCACACTGACCGATAACGCCCAAGTCGAGCAAGGTAGCGATGTGATTCGCGGTGCGACGTTAACGTACGATCTAAGTCAAGAGATTATCGGCGGTTCGCGGGTTGAGATGACATTTCAACCACGCACGCAATAATTGTCTCTCTATTAATTCCCCCTCTATTAATTGACTATCTACTACACAGGCAATCATGGCTGAATTACGCGTCGACAATATTTCAAAAAGCTACAATAAACGTACCGTGGTTAATTCGGCTAGTTTCTCTGTGTTAACAGGGCAGGTCGTTGGTTTGCTAGGGCCAAACGGTGCGGGTAAAACGACCAGTTTTTATATGACGGTCGGGCTGATTCGACCTGATGCAGGTCGCATTATGCTAAACGACACACAGATTACGACCTATTCAATGCATAAACGCGCCCGTCTGGGTATTGGTTATTTGCCGCAGGAAGCGTCTATTTTTCGTAAAATGTCCGTATTTGACAATGTGTTTTGCGTGTTACAAATGCAAAACATGGCGAAAAAAACCGCGACGGACAACACCATGCAATTGTTAGAAGAACTGAGTATTACGCATATTAAAGACGAATTGGGGCTTAGCCTGTCGGGTGGTGAGCGTCGGCGTGTCGAAATAGCACGTAGTCTCGCGACCAACCCGCAGTTTATTTTGTTAGATGAGCCGTTTGCTGGCGTTGATCCGATTTCGATTCAGGAGATTAAAAATATCATTTTGCATTTAAAGCAGCGTAATATCGGGGTACTCATCACCGATCATAACGTCCGCGAAACCCTGCAAATCTGCGACCGTGCGTATATTATGTCCGAGGGGATGGTGATTGCTGAGGGCAGTGCCAGCGACATCCTCGCCAACCAACAAGTCCGCGACGTGTACTTGGGGCATGATTTTAGTATTTAGTGATGGTTGCAAAATATGGCCTTAAAACTTGCTATCAAAAGGCTTTGCTACATTGACCGCATGGGCGATTGATGGTTTGAGTTATGCTAATATGCATTTTTGTAATAAAACGGTAACAATCAAGGGTGGCGGTGCTGGGTGTATTTGGTGTGCTGGGTGCATTTGGTGCGCTGGGTGCTTCTCGCGGCGCGTTGCGTCGGGTGTAACTTATCGGCGTGGTTGCATCGCGCGCCTTAACGGCTACACTTAACGGCTACACTTAACGCCTAAATACCAATGATGCGAATAAATAAAGCCCTCGTCTGAGGGCTTTATTGTCCACTATAGCTAAACACAGCTGAACACAGCCCATCAGCGCAACCCATCAGCGCAACCCGCCACTGTGATAAATAATAGCATCGTGAAGGTTGGGCAGCGCGTGTTGATTGAGTAAATCAAACACCGCATAGACTAGCTTGCCTGTATAAATTGGTTCTAACGGCAGTGCAAATTGGCGCTGGATATCGGTAACAAAGCGTTGTAGCTCAGGGGGTGTTTTGGCATACCCGCCAAAAGTATACTGATTGATTAATTGCCAATTAACGGCGGGATGATGGCGGGCGAGTTGGGTGATTTGGGTTTGTAATTGGGCGTCGTTATTAAGTACATTGATACCCACAATGCGGATTGGAAAGTCAAACTGGTACAGCCCTTCAATAAACCCTGCCAGTGTGCCGCCAGTGCCACAGGCGCTAAACAGAGCCGTGTGTTGTGGGTCGAAAGTCGGTACTGCGTGGCACTGTGACTTGAGCGCTTTGATGCATTCGGCCACCCCGTTGACTGCGAGGCTATTGCTGCCGCCCTCTGGGATAACGGCGGCATGGGGGTAGTGTCTGATAATCGCCTGAATATGTGCGTCGTTTGTTTTGTTACGATAGGCATCGCGCGACACAAAGTGGAGTTGCATACCGTCGCTCTCGGCGCGACGCAGCACAGGTGACCAGCGAGTTTTGTCGTGTAGTTCTTCACCACGAATAATGCCAACAGTGATTAAATCGAATAATTGTCCTGCAGTGGCAAGGGCGGCGATATGGTTAGAATAAGCCCCGCCAAAGCTAATTACGGCTTGTTGTGATTGCCAAGCAGCAAGGAGGTTGTATTTGAGTTTGTGTAGCTTGTTGCCGCTAATCGTTGGGTGATTTAAGTCATCGCGTTTAACCCAAACCCGAACGCCCTTTATCGTGGTCAGGTACGATAGTGGCGTTTCGGGTAGGTGGCTGAAGGTTTTTTCGATTAATGCGTTGCAAGGTGGCATAAAAAGCTATCCTATACGCACTATGCCGTCCACACTATGCAACCCACACTATGCAATCCGTGTTTTAATCAGCGTTTCAACGATGGCGGGGTTAGCCAGTGTCGACACGTCACCAATGCCGTCAATGTCATTTTCGGCGATTTTGCGTAAAATACGCCGCATAATTTTGCCCGAGCGGGTTCGTGGCAATTCGGGCGTGAAATGTAGCTTGTCTGGCGTGGCGATTGGGCCGATTTTTTCACGTATCCAAGCGACGAGTTCTTTTTTTAGTTCGTCACTGGGCGTTTCGCCTTTGAAAAGCGTGGCATAAACATATAATCCTTGTCCTTTGATGTCGTGTGGATAACCCACAACGGCGGTTTCTGCAACCTTGGGGTGTAGGTTAAACGCATCCTCGAGTTCCGCCGTGCCCATGCGGTGCCCTGAAATATTGAGGATATCATCAACACGACCCGTGATGCGAATATATCCATCGGCATCACGAATGGCACCGTCACCGCTGAAATAGTATCCAGGAAAGGTCTGGAAATAGGTGTCGATAAAGCGTTGGTGGTCACCATAGACGGTGCGCATTTGCCCAGGCCAACTGTGTTTAAAGGCGAGGCTGCCTTCGTGGTCTGGCGCGGTGATTTCTTGGCCTTTTTCGTCAAGCAAAACGGGTTTAACGCCAAAAAAAGGCAAGGTGGCTTTGCCAGGCACCTGATCCCAAACATAAGGAATCGGTGCAATCATATGCCCACCCGTTTCGGTTTGCCACCACGTATCAACAATCGGACAGGTTTTGTTGCCGATATGCTGGTGGTACCACTGCCACGCCTCGACATTAATGGGCTCGCCGACTGAGCCCAAAATACGCAAACTGGATAAATTATGACCCGTCGCGTATTGCTCGCCTTCGGTCATTAATGAACGAATAGCTGTGGGCGCCGTATAAAAAATGTTGACGCGATGCTGCTCACAAATCTGCCAAAATCGTGCTGGCGTAGGGTAGGTGGGTATGCCTTCGTAGAGTAGCGTGTTGGCACCGTTGGCAAGCGGTCCATAAATCATATAGGTATGCCCGGTAATCCAACCCACATCAGCAGTACACCAAAATAACTCACCAGGTCGATAGTCAAATAGCACTTCGTGCGTGTAAGCGGCGTACACGAGGTAGCCGCCTGTGGTGTGGAGTACGCCTTTGGGTGTTCCCGTTGAGCCGCTGGTATATAGGATGAACAAGGGGTCTTCTGCGTTCATTACCGCGGGTTCGCAGTCAGGGCTTTGTGCGTTAATCAGTGTGTGATAGGCGATTTCCCTCTCTGTATTTGCGGGTATGTCCTCGCTATAATCGTGGCTATTACTGCCGCTATTACCGTTGTTATCATTATCGCCATCGGTATAGATGGTAATGACCCGTTTTACGATATCGCTAGTGCTTTCCAACGCCTTATTGACATTGTTTTTTAGGGGGATGCGTTTGCCGCCACGTGTGCTAAAATCAGCGGTAATCACATAGGCTGCTTGGCAGTCCTTGATACGACTGGCCAAGCTTTCGGCACTAAATCCACCAAACACCACAGAATGGACAGCGCCAATTCGTGCGCACGCGAGCATCGCATAAGCCGCCTCAGGTATCATGGGCAGGTAAATAATCACGCGGTCGCCTTTTTTAACGCCCAGCGATTTGAGCCCATTGGCGAATTTACCAACGGCGTTGTAGAGTGCTTGATAAGTAATGCGTTGGTAGGTGTCGGGGTTATCGCCTTGCCAAGTAATTGCGGTGTCGTTGGCTTTGTCGGGTAAATGGCGGTCGATACAGTTATAGCAGGCATTTAGCGTGCCGTCTTCGTACCATTTAATCTCGTGATTGTCTTTGAAATGCGCGTTGGCAACGGTTGTATAAGGGCTAAACCAATCCAGTCGCTGACCGACTTCACCCCAAAAGGCATCAGGCGTGTCAATTGACTGCTGATAAAGCGTTTGATAATGCTTGAAATCATGGATTAGGTGGTGTGATCCGTTAAAATGAATTTTGTCATCGCTCATGGTTCGAATGCTCCTGTGATTGTCTGGCGGTTTTGTCTTTGGTATTGTCGTCTTTGCGGTTATCGTCTTTGTCGTCGTATTCGGTCGCTGTCGGTCGCTGTCAAAATAGGGGCGTCAAATGACTAAATTTGAGGGCTGGTTTTGATGGCTGCTATAACGTTAGTCCATACTGTAGAGAAAAATTCACCCAATGTAAACCCCTAGATTGGGTTAGGTTAGCTTGTTCGGTGTCAATTAGGTGCTGAAGTAGGCGTTGAAATGAGCGTTGTAAATAAGCGTTGTAAATAAGCTTGGCAGCTAGGTTGCGGTGACAGCGGCTATTCGATGTCATTCGATGTCATTCGATGTCGTCGTGACCATTGATAAACGCCTGTAAAATGCGCTGTGCCGTTTCTTTGTCAGGTGTTTTGATTGCCGAATATGGCGTGTAAAAAAGCGGAAAGCCGCTGTTTTTCCAGTTTGCGGGTGTCACAATGACTTTGAGGCGTGGTGCGTAACCAATATCTTTGGCAATACGTAGCGATAATTCGTCTAGCAATAAATTGAGTTGATTGCCAATTAGTGTTTTCTCGACATGCAGATTCCAGACCGTTTTAGGCTGAGAAAATCGGACGTAATCGTGGTATTTTTTTGGCAGGTGTTTTTTTAGTACGTGCAGGGAGGCTTTGATATTGTCCAGCTTTTTAAGCGTGTCTGAAAAATCAGGGTGATGCCATAAATGACGGTTTTTCCCGTTATTTTGAAAAAAATAGAGTGCTTCTGCGATATTACCTTGAAAATGACTATCATCGACCATAATTATAAGTTTCGGTAGTGTGTTGGGCAGTGTGCTGGATAGTGTGTTGGGGTTAATTTCATGAAATTACTGGCTACTCGCTGTCGAAATGCGTTATCATATTGCGATATTTGTCATGCACAATGCCCTATTTAATCGATGTTAATCGATGTCAATGGTGATGTTAATGACGATGTCAATGGGTGTTGATGCAATTAATTAACGAAAGCATCCGTTAATTATAACGCAATTTTGCCGTATGTCAGCGCAATTATTTGACACGGGCACTGCGCAAGGTACAGAAAAAATCTTTCACTAATAATAAAAAATATAGGCAACACAACGTAATGATAGGAAAATTAGCCAGTAAAATTGTCGGGTCTCGCAATGATCGTTTTATTAAATCACTTACTAAAAAAGTGAATGCGATTAATGCGCTAGAATCAAAAATGCAAGCGTTATCGGATGAGGATTTGCAAGCAAAAACCACCGCGTTTAAATCGCGTATCGCCGCGGGTGAGACGTTGGATGATTTGCTGGTTGAAGCGTTTGCCGTCTGCCGTGAAGCCGCAATTAGAACCATTGGTCTACGCCACTATGACGTGCAATTAATCGGTGGTATTGTGTTACATATGGGTAAGATTGCCGAGATGCGCACGGGCGAAGGCAAAACCCTAGTCGCAACGCTGGCCGTCTACCTTAACGCCTTATCAGGGAATGGCGTGCATGTCGTCACGGTAAACGATTACCTCGCGCGACGTGATGCCGAACAAATGGGTAAACTCTATGAGTTTTTGGGGCTGACCACAGGTGTTTGTGTCGGGCAGATGCCCATCGAAGAAAAAATCGCTGCTTATGAGTGTGATGTCATTTACGGCACGAATAACGAACTGGGCTTTGATTACTTGCGCACGAATATGGCGCTTGATGTCGAGAGCCGCTTACAAAAGACATTGAACTTTGCCATTATTGATGAAGTTGACTCGATTCTGATTGATGAGGCAAGGACACCGCTGATTATATCGGGGCCCGTTGACCAAGATAACGACATCTATCGGCGCCTGAATAATATTGTCCCGCATTTACACAAACAAACCGATGATTCAGCGGCTGGTGATTTTACGGTGGATGAAAAGGACAAATCGGTTGGTTTGACTGACGATGGTCACGATAAAGTCGAACGCTTACTACGCGATGCGGGGTTGTTGACGGCAGAGGAGTCTATTTATAACCCTGCCAATATCCGCTTGTTCCACCATTTAAATGCCTGTTTGCGCGCACATAATTTGTATCATAAAGACGACCACTATATTGTCTCAAACGGTGAAATTGTGATTGTAGACGAATTTACGGGGCGGACGATGCCGGGTCGGCGTTGGTCGGAAGGGCTTCACCAAGCCATTGAAGCCAAAGAAGGCGTGGAGATACAATCAGAAAATCAAACATTGGCATCGATTACTTTTCAGAACTTTTTCCGTCAATACGATAAACTCGCTGGTATGACAGGGACAGCAGATACTGAAGCGGCGGAATTTCAGCAAATTTATGATTTGGAAACCATTGTGGTGCCAACCAATTTGCCCGTACGTCGTGCGGACGAAGCCGATGCGGTCTTCTTAAATACCAAGGGCAAATTCGGCGCCGTTGTCGAAGATATTATTGACAGCCATAAGCGAGGGCAGCCAGTCTTGGTAGGGACGACGTCAATTGAAGTGTCTGAGGCTATCGGCGAACAACTCAAAGCAACGGATATTCCTTTTGAGTTGCTGAATGCGAAACAGCATGAACGTGAGGCGCATATCATTGAGAATGCAGGCTGTTTAGGTGCAGTCACGATTGCAACGAACATGGCGGGGCGTGGGACAGATATTGTATTAGGCGGCAATTTGGAAGCCAAGCTACGCACCTTGGCAGAAAATAACCCAGAAGGGGTGGATGATAAGACAATGGCTGAAGTAAAAGCCAAGTGGCAACAAGACCACGATGCCGTTGTTGCGGCAGGTGGTTTGCGTATTATTGGTACAGAACGCCACGAATCACGACGAATTGATAATCAGTTGCGCGGACGTGCGGGGCGACAAGGCGACCCTGGTTCGTCTAAATTTTATTTATCACTCGATGATAGCCTGATGCGTATTTTTGCTTCACCCAAGATGGCGGGCATGATGCAAAAATTGGGGATGACCGAGGATGAAGCCATTGAACACCGTATGATTTCTAATGCAATCGAAAATGCCCAGCGTAAGGTCGAGGCACATAACTTTGATGCACGTAAAAATTTGATTGAATACGATGATGTTTCAAACGAACAGCGTAAGGTTATCTATCAGCAACGAAATGAAATTATGGAGTCAGAGAGCGTTGCTGACATGCTGGTTGATTTACGAGAATCTGCGGTCGGTGCGATGGTCGATAATTACTTGCCACCTGAGGCGATGCCGTCTCAATGGGATAAGCAAGGGCTAGAAAACGCCGTCATGGCCGATTATGGTTTGTCGCTAACGGTGGATGACCTCATTGCAGAAAACCCGCAATTGACCACAGAAGAAATTAAAAGTTGGTTGATGGATACACTGTCTGCCAATTATGATCAAAAAATGGAAAATGCCGATGCGAATTGGCGACAAGCTTTTGAACGGGTCATGAGTCTGCGGATTTTAGACGAGCAGTGGCGTGCGCATTTGCAGAGCATGGACTACTTAAAGCAAGGGATTATGCTGCGAGCGAGTCGTGCGCAAAAAGACCCGCGTCAAGAATACAAGCGTGAAGCATTTTATGTGTTTCAATCGTTTTTAGATAAGGTTGCCGAGCATATCACACAGTTTTTTGCCAAAGTCCAATTTAGAGAACAGCCCATCGCCGCAGAAGCGATGAAGGATGAGAAAACACTGGAAAACGCCGCATACCAGCACCCAGAGGCGGACGGGTTGGCGGATAGTTCAAACCAAGCGAGTGAGCTTGATCAGGCGGCGCAATCCGCATCAGAATACCCAAAAGTGGGCCGTAATGAACTGTGCCCCTGTGGCTCAGGTAAGAAATACAAACATTGCCACGGGCGCTTAGCGTAGTGTGTGGCAGTGTGTGCTTAGTAGCGTGTGCTTAGACTAATGTGTTAGTCTAGCGCATTAGGCTGGTGCACTGAGTTGGTGTGTTGGGCTAGCGAACGCATAAAAAAACGCCACCAACCGTGGCGTTTTTTTATGCGTGGAGCCGTATCAATCAATATCAATCAATTACTTGGCGTATGGTTGGCGTATGGGGACTGCCTTGCGTTAGCTGAGCTGGATACGTGATACTTTGACGTTGTTAAAGCCGTTCTGTGAAAACTCGTCTAAATAGTCATTTTGTCGTGCAATAAAGGTGTCGATAAACGCGGGGTCAAACTCTCCAGACTCGCTGGGTTGTGGCATACCATGTTTTTCGCTGGCATCGCGCAGGCTGAGTTGTTGAGATAGTACATCAGCCGCGGCATATTCGTTGTAGCTTTTGAGTAGGTATAGCGGACTGTCTTCACTGCCTGACATGATGTCGGCATTGGGGAAAATCATATCGGTTGCATCGTCTTGGTCGAATGACTCAGGCATACTGCTTGATTGTGCCTGTTGATAGATTTTTTGGATTAATTCGTGCATGTTTTCTGCTTTGGAAATGGCATTGTCGCTGGCTTGCGTGAGGATATAGCCTGACATGGTGAGCATTTCTATGAGGGTCTGGGTTTCTTGTTCATTGAGTTCTAGTTTCATTGCGTTGGTATCCTGTGTAATGTGAGTTAAGGGTTAGCGACCTTGGGGTTAGCGACCTTACCTTTATAAATAGGGTGGTTGCCTGAATTTTCAAGCCAATTTTTGACCTGATTTTTAAGCCAATTTTCAGCCCGTTTGTGCAAATGGTAACACACCCGAGGTGATTTGTTCCATCACCCATTCGCCTAAATAGCCTAAATCATGCAGCTGGATATGCGGGTTAGCGTGTTGGAATGCGGTCATCATAGCAGGGACATCTTGGTTAACGTGTTGCCCGTTGGTTAGAAAGTAATGAAAAACGTCAATATGTTGAAACCCGTCGAGTTGTATTTGATTGAGGGCGCTAGGGATGCTGGGTTTTTCGCAGTCGAGAAAGCCCACATAAACCGCTGAATAGTGTTCTGAAAAGCGGGGGTGTTGTTGTATTTTGTTACAGACACTGCGAATTTCTTCGTTGGCACTGGCGAGACGGCTGCCGTGTGCCGTAATGAGTAATGCTTTGTGATTACTTTGATTGCTTTGATTATTTTGTTTCTCATTGTGTGCATTATTTGTATTCATGGTATCTCCGTCTTATCTTTATCAATAGTATAAAGAAAAAACCGCAAACGCGACAACGTTCGAGCGGAATTGCCCGCAATTTAACGGCGTTTAGTATAGCCAAATCGTCTAAGAATAATAAAGACTAAGATAGTCCAATTGGTTGTTTTTGTCGTGAATCAACATCCGCTATGCTAACGATTAATTAGACGATTAACGTAGTGATTAATGCGGTGATTAATGCGGTGATTAATGCGGCGATTAACTTGAATAGGAAGTAATACGATGACAGTGACTATTGTTGGTGCAGGCCCTGGGAATCCAGACTATTTAACCTTGCGGGGTTACCAGTGTTTGCAACGTGCTGAGGTGATTTTATACGATGCGTTAATTGATTTTTCAGGATTTAAAGCCTTGTTTCCAGTGTCAGCAAAAACCCTATTTGTTGGTAAGCGATACCAACAACATGCAATGACGCAGGCTGAAATTAATACACGGTTAATCGATTATGCGCACCAAGGGAAGTCTGTGGTGCGGCTCAAAGGGGGCGATGGATTTGTTTTTGGGCGTGGCGGAGAAGAAGCACTGGCCTTAAAGGCGGCAGGCATTGCATTCGAAATTGTGCCAGGGATGTCGGCCCTTAATGCCGTGACTGGGTTAGCGGGTATTCCAGTCACGCACCGTGGCGTATCGAATCAATTGATTGTCGTAGAAGGGGCGAGTTTGCTGAAAAAAACAACACAGCATTGGCGGTATTATGCGAATTGCGATGGTACTTTGTTGATTTATATGGGGTTGAGGTGCGCAAACGCCATCGCGACCAAATTAATTGCACATGGCGCGCCGAGAGTAACACCCGTTGCTATCGTGCTAAATGGTTCGATGGCGAATCAGCAAACGCTGCGCTACACCTTAGAGACGCTCGCGCAAGCAAGTATTGAAGACGATATCGCAGAAGATCTTAGCAGCGCCCCTGGGTTGATTGTTATCGGTGACGTAGCGGCGATGGCGTTAGCAAGTGAACGCGGGTTGATGTCTCGTATTCCCGCAGGTTTGCTGGCACGCGCACCTGTAAATTGGTCGAGTGTTGGTGGTATTCAGAGGGTTGTTTTTTAGTCTGTGGTAAAAAAGCGCGAAAAAGGGGCAGTGAAAGGGGCAGTGGCAATGAAAGAAAGTAAAATAGAAATTATTAAACGAGAATCATTGGGGTTGCGTGGGAATATCGCGAATGAGCTGGCTAATGATCGTGACCAATTTGATAGTGCGACGTGTGATTTATTAAAAACGCATGGTATTTACCAGCAAGATGATCGAGATAGTAGACAGGAAAAGGCGCGCCAAGGTAAAAATCGTGAGTTTTCTTTGATGATTCGTGGACGTATTCCTGGTGGCAGGCTTTCTGCATCGCAATATTTGGCGTGGGATGCGGTGGCCAATCGTTTTGCAAAAGACCAATCTTTGCGTGTGACAACACGCCAAAGTTTACAGTTGCATGGTGTGCTAAAACGTGAGCTAAAGCAAACGATTGCCGAGATTAATGCGGTGTTGATAACGACGCAGGGTGCCTGTGGCGATGTGGTTCGAAATGTCACTCAGGCAGAAAATCCTTGGCAAGACCCCCGTATTTCTCAGTTGGACCGATTTGTGGTGGCATTGTCCAATCATTTTTTAGCCAAAACAAATGCCTACCATGAAATATGGTTAAATAAAAAACAGGTGCTGAACGAACAGGTAGTAAACGGGCAAGTAGTAAACGGACAAACCAAGGACGCTGATAATGAAACGTTTTATGGTGATACGTATTTGCCACGAAAATTCAAGATAGCAATGACGGTCGTGGGCAATAATTCAGTCGATATTTATAGTAATGACATGGGTTTTGCAGCGACATTTGATGATGGCAATCAGCTGGATGGTTTTTTTCTGTTTGTCGGTGGTGGCATGGGGATGACGCACAATAAAGTAGAAACTTTCCCTCGTGTTGCCGACTGTTTGGGCTGGTTTTCGGTGACGAATTTGATTGCCGTGGCAGAGGCGGTTGTTGCTATTCACCGTGATTTTGGAGACCGTGCTAACCGAAAGCATGCAAGGCTAAAGTATGTGATAGCCGAAAAAGGTATCGATTGGATGCGCGGGCAAGTTGAGGCGCGAAGTCAAACGCAGTTGTTGGATTTGCCACTGCCTACATGGAAAAGCCCATCGGTGCTCGGCTGGCATTTGATGCCAGATGGGTATTGGGCTTATGGCTTACACTTAACTGCAGGGCGTATTATTGATTGTCAGAGCAGACGGTTAAAGTCTGCTATCGCGGCATTGGTAGCCGAATATACGCTGGATATCCAGTTGTGTGCGGATCAAAATATATTACTACTCGGCATTCGGGATAAAGCCGCCGCACAGTCGATACTCGAATATTTTGGTGTACGGGAAAGCCAGATTACTGCGTTAGACCAGCGTGCGCTGGCGTGTGTCGCGCTGCCGACGTGTGGCTTGGCGCTAAATGAAGGTGAGCGCGTATTACCCAAGTATTTATCCCTAATTAACGCGCAACTCGAAAAGTACGGGCTGAGTGCGCGCGCACCTGTTTTTCGCATGACAGGGTGCGCCAATGGTTGTGCAAGACCCTACACGGCTGAAATCGCCTTGGTCGGGCGTAGTAAGCAAACCTATTCTCTGTTTGGTGGTGGCTGTGCAGAGGGGACAAAATTGGCGGCGCTGCTTGTTGATAATTTGGATGAAAATCAAATAATAACGGCTTTGGACAAATTGTTTTATTGCTGGCGGCAGCAAAGCAATGAAAGCGAAAGACTGGGTGATTTTATTCGCCGCTTGGGATTTGAACAAATACGTGCGCAGTTAATCGATGCTCAACAAACAGAAAAGAATAAAAAAACCAAAACGAGGAGACGGCGTAATGAATGAGCGCTTGCAACAAACGATTCAACTCGATGAAATAAATGCCACGTTAGTCCATCAGACGGCACAAGAGCGGATTGCGTGGGCAGTAAAACAGTCAGAGAACTTACTGCTGACCACCAACTTTTCACCGTTTGAGGCCGTGTTGTTGCATATGGTGACGCAAATAAAACCAGCGGTTGATGTGTTATGGGTGGATTCAGGCTATAACGTGGCCGCGACGTATCAGTTAGCCCAAGCACTGCAAAAGCGGTTACCGCTTAAGCTTCATGTGGTGACACCTGAAATGACAGTGGCGCGCTATGCCGCGTTGAATGGCGGTGTGCCTGAGATCGATGATGCGCGACACGATGAATTTACTCAGCTGTTTAAAATTGCGCCATTTAATGCGTTTTTAGCGGCTTATCAGCCTGACTTTTGGCTAACGGCCATTCGTCAAGAGCAAACGGATTATCGCGCGGGGTTGTCTCCTGTATCGGTCACGGCGCAGGGTATTGTCAAAGTAGCGCCTTTGATTGATTGGAAAACAGCGCAACTACAGGCGTACTTAACGACTCATGATCTACCCAATGCGCTGACTTATTATGACCCAACCAAAGGACCAGCAAGGCGCGAATGTGGGCTACATTTGCAATAGCGAGACTTGGTTATGTTGCCTGCAATGATTTATGGCAATGGTGTCTGGCAATGGTGTCTGGCAATAGTGTCTGGCAATGGTGTCCGACAAAAACAATACACGTAGTTGAGGTAATAAATAATGTCAAATCGTGAAAATCAGCATGGGAATCAGCATGGAAATCAGCATGAAAGCCAGTCCATTATTGGGCGACAGCACAATCAGCCGCAAAGCGTGGTCGGATTCGGCGTGGTGCAAAATAGGTGCGCAAACACACAGCCGCAGCCTCAGATGCCGCCTCAGACGTCGCCTCAGCCAATGCCAGTCAGGACGCATTTGCAACAGCTAGAAGCCGAAGCTATTTTTATTTTACGAGAAGTCGTCGCCGAATTTAAAAACCCCGTGATGTTGTATTCGGCGGGCAAGGATTCGGCGGTGTTATTGCATTTGGCAAAAAAAGCCTTTTACCCTGGCAGTATTCCGTTTCCTTTGTTGCATGTGGATACGAATTGGAAATTCCCTGAAATGATTCAGTTTCGCGATGCAACCGCAGCAGAATTAGGTGTGGAACTCATTGTGCACAAAAACCCCGAAGGGTTGGCCATGAATATCAACCCATTTGTCCATGGCAGCCAGCGGCATACCGATATGATGAAAACACAAGGGCTGAAACAAGCCCTAGACAAATATGGGTTTGATGCGGCTTTTGGGGGTGCTCGTCGAGACGAAGAAAAATCACGTGCTAAAGAGCGCATTTATTCGTTTCGTGATAAGCATCACCGCTGGGATCCCAAAAATCAGCGTCCAGAATTATGGCGACTGTACAACGCACGTATCAATACGGGTGAAAGTATCCGCGTGTTCCCGTTATCCAATTGGACAGAGCTAGATATTTGGCAATATATTTATTTAGAGAATATTGCCTTGGTCTCGCTGTATTTTGCCAAAAATCGACCCGTGGTTGAGCAGGCCGATGGCACGTTAATTATGGTGGCTGATGAACGAATGTCTATCGTCGGTAAACAGGTCGAGCAACGCTGCGTGCGCTTTCGTACGCTGGGGTGCTATCCGTTAACGGGTGCGATTGAATCCAGTGCAACAACCGTGCCACAAATTATTCAAGAAATGTTGGTCAGTAAAACGTCAGAACGGCAAGGACGTACGATTGATAAAGATGACGTTGCAGCAATGGAAAAAAAGAAAATCGATGGCTATTTCTAAGCAAAGTAAAAAAACAACGCAAAAAAACAACGCAAAAAAACGAGGACAAGATGAAGACTCAATCATCACAGCAATCGGCTGACAAAGCAAGCAAACAAGAAGCAAACAAACGAGAAACAAGCGAACGAAAAGAGAATCACCGCGTAGAAATCAGTGCAGAGCAGGCTGCCGAAGCGGAGATTGAGGTCTATCTACGCCAGCATCAAGCCAAAGACATGCTGCGATTTTTAACGTGTGGTAGTGTGGATGATGGTAAGTCAACCTTGATAGGGCGTTTGCTCTATGACAGTCAGGCGATATTCGAAGACCAGTTAGCAGCAATTACCCGACAGCCCAAGCGATACATCAAGCAGCAGGTCAAGCAACAGGCCGATGAGGCTAACCAAGCGGCGTTGTCTGCAACGCAAGCGGTAACGCAAACGGCAACGATTGATTTGGCCAGTTTGGTCGATGGGCTGCAGTCCGAGCAAGCACAAGGCATCACCATCGATGTCGCGTACCGCTACTTCACCACGGATAAACGTAAATTTATTATTGCGGATTGCCCAGGACATGAAGAATATACTCGCAATATGGTCACTGGCGCATCTCATTGTGATGCGGCGATTGTCATCATTGATGCCCGCAAAGGAATACAAACACAAACGCGGCGGCATAGTTATTTGTGTGATTTATTGGGTATCAAGCAACTCATTGTTGCGGTTAATAAGATGGATTTGATTGATTACGACAAGACGCAGTATGATAAAATTTGTGAGGATTATCAACTGGCGGCTAGGGCGTTTCGGTTTGAGTCAATCGTTTTTATCCCAGTCAGTGCGTTGTTAGGCGATAATGTGGTAGCGCCTACCTGCCACATGCCTTGGTACGGTGGTCTGCCTTTGTTAGCGACGTTAGAAAGTATTCCGCTGGCTAAGCAATCAACCAAAGCGCCGTTACGATTTCCTGTGCAGTGGGTGTCGCGTCCGCATGCGGATTTTCGTGGCTATGCAGGCACAGTTGCCAGTGGACGGGTTGGTGTCGGCGATGTGGTGCAAAATGTTACCTCTGGTCAACAGGCGCATATTGCAAGCATTGTTACCTATGCAGGAGAGCAGCCCTATGCTTATCAGGGCGATGCAATCACGCTGACGCTGTCCAATGAATTGGATGTAACGCGGGGTGATATGCTGGTTCATGCCGATGATATTGGTGCTGATGATATTGATACCAATGACAAGGTCGGTATCAGTAATCAGTTTATCGTGGACTTGGTGTGGCTGGCTAAGCAATCGATTCGGCTCGGCCAATGGTATTGGTTGAAAATTGGCAGTAAATTAGTGACGGCTAAAATCACCGAATTGCAAACAGAGGTCGATGTCAATCAACAGCAGGTAAAACCATTTGCCGCGCAGGCGACATCCACGTTAAACCGAATTTTTACGGCAAAAATTGCGTTAGTTGAGTCGATTGGTGTCGATGCTTACGACACGATTCCAGCGACGGGAAGCGCCATTTTGATTGATCGCCAAACCCATGCTACCGTTGCCGCGGTCATGGTGCGAGAAGTGCTAGCAACGGATGAAGCCGAGTTAAATGCAACGGATAGTTTTGAGCAAGCCCTAGCAGAATTAATTACGCGCTATTATCCGCATTGGGATGAAAAAGCAATTGCCCAATTTAAATCCGCCTTGGCGCAGTGGGACTGTCGGTTGTAGTCCGATCGTTGTTCGGCTGTCGTTTGACCGTCGTTAGTATCGCCATTAGTATCGCCATTAGTATCGCCATTAGTATCGCCATTAGTATCGCCATTAGTATCGCCATTAGTATCGCCATTAGTATCGTCGTGGGCAATGACTATTTCCAATTTGCTATTTGCTATTTGTAATAGCTGCTAACGAAAGGTTTTAGCCATCAAGGTTAGACGGTTTTTTTGATAAATTAGTTTGTGTCTAGGCGGGGCGGTGTTACAATACGCTAGGTTAATTTGAAGTTGCTTTTTAGCAATGATGTAGACGAACTTTTTTAACATTGATCCAATTTAAATAAGGTTTTAAAAAATGATTACAACAGAACAGAAACAAACGATTATTAATGAATTTGGCAAAGATGCCAAAGATACTGGCTCACCTGAGGTTCAGGTGGCGCTATTAACGCATCGTATTAATGACTTACAAGATCACTTTAAGTCGCACAAAAAAGACCATCACTCGCGTCGCGGGTTGATTTCGATGGTTAATGCGAGACGCAAGCATCTAACTTACTTAAGGAAAAAAGATGTCGACCGTTATCAGGCGTTGATTGCAAAGCTTGGTTTGCGTAAATAATCAATACGGTTAGTTAATAAAAGGGGCGATTTGCCCCTTTTATTTTATGTCTGGTCGTAATCATTTTGGGCGCGTGTGAGTTCCCTGTCTTTAGTGAATGTGAAATTCAAAATAAACTGGCGGTTTTGCTTGAGGTTTTTTGAGGTTTTTCTCGATGTTTTTTGAGTTTGGTATTGGTTAAAGAGAGTGAATTTGCACGCCTAGTTTAGTTGTGCAGCACTGGGTGCTGTGCTTGATTCAATCGTAGGTAATTAAGTAGGTAAAGCAAATGAACAAAGTTACACATAGTTTTCAGTATGGCAAACACACCGTTACTTTAGAGGCCGGTGAAATTGCACGTCAGGCTTCAGGCTCGGTGCTTATTGATGTAGATGGTACCGCGCTTCTCGTCACAGTCGTTGCGAAAAAAGAAGCAGACGAAGGTCGAGATTTTTTCCCACTGACCGTCAATTATCAGGAAAAGACTTATGCCGCAGGAAAAATTCCTGGGGGGTTTTTCCGCCGCGAGGGACGTCCATCAGAAGAAGAAACCCTAATCTGTCGCTTGATTGACCGTCCGATACGACCACTATTCCCTGAGGGTTTTAAAAACGAAGTCCAAATCGTTGCCACCGTGGTTTCGATGAATCCAGAAGTTTCCACTGAAATTCCAGCCATTATTGGGTCTTCTGCGGCATTAGCCTTGGCGGGTGTGCCGTTTGATGGACCAGTAGGCGCTGCAAAAGTCGGCTTTCAAAATGGCGAGTATTTATTAAATCCATCGAGTGAAGTGCTAAAATCTTCGGCGTTAGAGTTGGTTGTTGCGGGAACACGCGATGCCGTACTCATGGTCGAATCTGAGGCCAGTGGCTTGACTGAGGCCGAAATGCTGGGTGCGGTCGTATTTGGGCATAATGCGATGCAAACGGTTATTAATGCGATTGATGAATTGGCCGCTAAAGTCGGCGTGACACCATGGGAGTGGGTCGCCCCTGAAAAAGATCGCGAATTGATTGATGAGGTTAACCGTTTAGCGGATGATAAACTGACCGCTGCCTACCAAATTTCTGAAAAAATGAAGCGCCATGATGCAGTCAATGAAGTGACGGATGCCGTTGTTAACGAACTGATTGGCGATTCAGACGAGCCGAAATGGGCTGAAAAAGTGATTCGTGAGTACGTGCATGACTTAGAAAAAATCATTGTGCGTCGCCGTATTTTGGCAGGCCAACCACGAATTGATGGCCGTGATACCAAAACAGTCCGTCCGCTACACATCCGTACCAAAGTACTACCTAGAACGCATGGCTCGGCGCTATTTACCCGTGGTGAGACACAGGCTTTAGTCGTTGCCACGTTGGGTACGGCACGCGATGCTCAGATTATTGATTCACTCGCAGGTGAACGCAAGGATAATTTCTTGTTCCATTATAACTTCCCTCCGTACTGTGTCGGTGAAACAGGTATGGTCGGCAGCCCCAAACGTCGTGAAATCGGTCATGGCCGTTTAGCAAAACGCGGCGTGCTGGGCGTAATGCCATCAGTTGATGAATTCCCGTATACTATTCGTATTGTGTCTGAAATTACTGAATCTAATGGGTCGAGTTCGATGGCGTCTGTTTGTGGCTCTAGCCTTGCGTTGATGGATGCGGGTGTGCCACTCAAAGCACCTGTTGCAGGTATTGCGATGGGGCTTATCAAAGACAATGACCAATTTGCCGTATTGACAGATATTTTGGGCGATGAAGATCACTTGGGCGATATGGATTTTAAAGTGGCAGGCACAAAAGATGGCATTACTGCACTACAAATGGACATTAAAATCCAAGGCATTACCCAAGAAATTATGGAAATTGCCCTAGCGCAGGCCAAAGATGCACGAATTCACATCCTTGGCGAAATGGGGCAGGTGATTGCAACCCCCAAAGCTGACGTATCTGAATTTGCACCACGGTATATCAATATTCATATCCACCCAGATAAAATCAAAGACGTTATCGGCAAAGGCGGGGCAGTGATTCGCCAAATCACCGAAGAAACGGGCGCCACGATAGAGATTGAAAATGATGGCAAAGTCAGTATTGCCGCTGTCGATAAGACAGTTGCTGATGCCGCCAAAGCCATGATTGAGGCCATTACTGCCGAGCCTGAAATCGGCGCGATTTACTCAGGTACGGTGGCTAGAGTGCTTGATTTTGGTGCGTTTGTTACCTTTATGCCAGGTAAAGATGGATTGGTACATATCTCGCAGCTCACCGATGAGCGTGTGGAAATTGTCAGCGATATCGTCAAAGAGGGTGATAAAGTGCAAGTCAAATTGCTAGAAATTGATCGCCAAGGCAAGGTTCGTTTAACCATGAAGCCTTCTGAATTAGGCACTAACTAAGTGGCATAATAGCCTTAAGCCTTAAATAGCCTGATAAACCGGTTGCCGATATTTCGGTTGGCGGTATAATATAGCCCCTGTCGCAGGGGCTATTGTTGCAAACGTCGCAAACGATGAGATTGGCCAGGGACATTGATGCCAGTTGATTATTATGAGTGGCAACCTAGCCATTAGTACAAAAAAAGCACGAAGAAAGCACGAAGAAAGCACGAAGTAACAATAAGAACACGTGCGGTAGGGATGCTGCACTTAGTATTGGAGAGTTGGCCGAGCGGTCGAAGGCGCACGCCTGGAAAGTGTGTATACGTTAATCGCGTATCGAGGGTTCGAATCCCTCACTCTCCGCCATTTCAATATTTCATAGCACTTCAGAAAACCTCAAAACTCTTTACTAGCAAGGGATTAGTCTAAAATCTTTGTTCCATAAGCTATCATAATAAACTATAAAATCTCACCTTTATGGTAACATAGGAAGTAAC